>JAVXWR010000922.1:0-2591 GCA_032230725.1 Actinomycetota bacterium | reverse complement strand
CTCGCCTGGAAGCGCAGGTAGAAGTACGAGGCGATCAGCGTCCCGAACAGCGTCGCCTCGGCGGCGACGAGCAGCAGCATCCCCCACCAGCCGTTGGGCAGCGTGCGGCGGGCGTGCGCGACTCGCGCCGCCGCCGCGGCGCCGGTCGCCTGCGCGCTGCGAGTGACCTCGCTCATGCGTCCCCGGGCTCGACGCTGTGCCAGCGCAGCAGGACGATCGCGCACAGCGCGACGAACGCCGCGGCCGTGATCGGGTGGCCGAGCAGGAGCATGACGAACACGCCGGCGAGCGCCGCCGCGAGTGCGAGCGGCGCCCACGACGACGGCGGCATCCGCAGGACCTCGTCCCAGTCGGCGTCGAGCACCGTCGAGGCCGGCGTCTGGTGGCCGCCGTCGAGCACGAGCTCGCCGCGCTCCAGCCGGCGGGCGTCCTCGGCGCGGTCCTCGCGGTCCCACATCGCGTACGCGCTGGAGACCTTCGGGATGACCGCGTAGTTGTACGGCGGGGGCGGCGAGCTCGTCGCCCACTCGAGCGTGTCGCCGCCCCACGGGTCGTTGCCGACGCGCGGGCCGCGGCGCAGGCTGACCGCGAGGTTGACGGCCACCATCAGCAGCCCCGCCGCGAGCAGGTAGGAGCCGAGCGTCTGGAGCAGGTTCAGCCCGCCCCAGCCGAGACCGTCGTGGTAGGTGTACGTGCGCCGCGGCATCCCGAGCAGCCCGAGGATGTGCATCGGAAAGAACGTCGTCAGCGTGCCCGCGAACGTCACCCAGAAGCTCGCCTTGCCCCAGCGCTCGTCGTACATGCGGCCGGTCACCTTCGGAAACCAGTAGTACAGCCCGCCGAGGATCGGGAACACCGCCGCGCCGAAGATCACGAAGTGGAAGTGCGCGACGACGAAGTAGCTGTCGGTGACCTGCTGGTCGAACGGGATCGCCGCGAACATGATCCCCGTCAGCCCGCCGACGATGAAGAAGACGATGAACCCGACGATCCACAGCAGCGGCGTCTTGAACTCCGGCGTCCCCGTGAGGATCGTCGTGATCCACGCGAACAGCTGGATCGCCGAGGGGATGACGATGATGAGGCTGGCCGCGGCGAAGTACACCGTCGTCAATGTGGAGAAACCAACGGTGAACATGTGGTGCACCCACACGCCGAAGCCCAGGAACGCCACCAGGATCTCAGCCAGCGCCACCAGCGGGAAGAACACCATCCGGCGGTGCACGAACGCCGGGATGATCGACGTGGCGATCCCGAACGCCGGCAGGATGATGATGTACACCTCGGGGTGCCCGAAGATCCAGAACAGGTTCTGCCACAGCAGCGGCGCACCTCCGAACGCCGCGTCGTAGAAGTGGAAGCCCAGCTGACGGTCCAGCTCGAGGAACAGGGCCGCGACACTCAGCGACGGCAGCGCGAACACCAGTGCGAACGCCACCGCCAGGAACGCGAAGCAGAACAGCGGCATCCGGTTGATCGACATGCCCGGCGCGCGCAGCTTGAAGATCGTGACGATGAAGTTGATGGAGGCGATCATGCTCGAGATCCCGTTGAAGATCAGCCCGTAGCCGTAGAAGTCGATGTTGTTGCCGGGGTCGTAGCGCTTGGAGGCGAGCGGGACATAGTCAAACCAGCCGGCGTTGGGGGCATGCCCGGTGGCCAGGGCGACGTACATGAAGATTCCCGAACACAGGAAGATCCAGAACGAGAGCGCGTTCATCCGCGGAAACGCCATGTCCCGCGCCCCGATCATCAGCGGCAACAGGTAATTGCCGAACGCCCCCGTGGTCATCGGGATCACGAACAGGAAGATCATCGTGATCCCGTGCATCGTGAACACCTCGTCATAGGCCGTCGGCGAGAGCACGTGCCCGTTGGGCCCGATCAGCTGCGTGCGGATCAGCAGCGCCTCGACCCCGCCGGCGCCGAAGAAGGCCAGCGCGGTGAAGAAGTACATGATCCCGATCCGTTTGTGGTCAGTGCTGGTCAGCCAACCGAGCAGACCGGAGCGCTCCGACCAGACGCGATCGAGCCGGTCGACATGCTCCTGGCCACGGGGGCTGACGACGGTGGCCATCTACCTCAATGTCTCCAGGTAGGCCACCAGGTCATTGACGTCGCCCCGCGACAGACCCAGGTCCGGCATGCGGTTGCCGGGCTTTATCGCCTGGGGATTGGTGATCCACGCCGCGAGCTCCTTGGGCGTGTTGGGGATCGTCACCGCGGCCAGCGTCGTGCGGCTGGCGAGGTGGGTGAGGTCGGGGCCCACCTGGCCCTGGGCCGGGGTCCCGGCGATCATGTGACAGCTGGCGCACTGGTCACCCATGAACAGCCGGCGACCGGCCTGGGCTGGGGGGGTGGCCGCCGTGCGTGCCGGCGCGGCCATACCGGCCAGCCACGCCCGGTAGGCCGGCATCGGCTGGGCGAACACCTCCATTGACATGTGCGCGTGCTGCGGCCCGCAGAACTGGGAGCACTGCCCGCGATATTCGCCGGCCTGGGAGGCGTAGAGCAGGACGCGGTTTTGACGCCCGGGGACCATGTCGATCTTGCGGTTCAGCGCCGGCACCCAGAAGCTGTGGATCACGTCG
>JAVXWR010000638.1:0-3782 GCA_032230725.1 Actinomycetota bacterium | reverse complement strand
ACCGGGATCGTCGCCACGATGCCCTACATCGCCCTGCAGCTGGCCGGGCTCGAGGCGGTGCTGCGCACGATCGGGCTGAACGGCACGGGGTTCTGGGGCCATGCGCCGCTGTTCGTGGCCTTCGTGGTGCTCTCGGCCTACACCTACCAGTCCGGGCTGCGGGCGCCCGCGCTGATCGCGGTCGTGAAGGACGTGCTGATCTACATCGTCATCCTCGTGGCGATCATCTACTTGCCGCTCAAGCTCGGCGGCTGGGGCGCGATCGTCGACGCCGGCCAGGCCAAGCTCGCGAAGCCCGCGCCGACGACCGGGCAGCCCGCCGGGTCCACGCTGCTCTCGGCGAACAACCAGCTCCAGTTCGCCACGCTGGCCCTGGGCTCCGCGCTGGCGCTGTTCCTGTACCCGCACTCGGTGACCGGCGTCCTGTCCAGCTCGAGCCGCGCCACGATCCGGCGGAACATGACCGCGCTGCCCGCGTACTCGTTCCTGCTGGCCCTGCTGGCCCTGCTGGGTTACGTCGCGATCGCGGCGAAGACCGCGCCGATCGTCAACGGCTCCACCGGCCGCGCGGACTCGAACACGATCGTCCCCGCCCTGTTCGCGGGGCAGTTCCCGGCGTGGTTCGCGGGCATCGCCTTCGCCGCGATCGGGATCGGCGCACTCGTCCCGGCCGCGATCATGTCGATCGCCGCGGCCAACCTGTGGACCCGCAACATCTACAAGGAGTACATCCGCCGCGACGCCACCCCGGCGGCCGAGGCCAAGCAGGCGAAGCTCGCCTCGCTGGTGGTCAAGGTCGGCGCGGTGCTGTTCATCGTCGTCGTGGACCCGCAGTTCTCGGTCGACCTCCAGCTCATCGGCGGCGTGATCGTCCTGCAGACGCTCCCCGCGGTCGCGATCGCGCTCTACACCCGGTGGTTCCACCGGTGGGCGCTGCTCGCGGGCTGGGCGATCGGCCTGCTGTGGGGGATGATCATGCTCAACGGCATCCCGAACCCGGCGAACGGCAAGCAGCACTTCGGCGGGTCGGCGCTGGCGCTGGGCAAGCTGAACCTGTTCGGCTGGCATCCCTTCGGCGGCTCGGCGGTGCAGATCTACGTCGGCGCCGTGGCCCTGATCGGCAACCTCGTCGTCGCCGCCGTCGTCACCCTGGTCCTGCGCGGCTCCCGCACCCCGGACGGCGTCGACCACACCCGCAGCGACGACTACCACGCCACGACGGTGCCGGAGACGACGACGCCGGAGGCGGTGTCGCCGGTCTGAGGGGCAGGGCGCGGTCCGGGCCACCCCGCTCCCCGCGGGCGCCCTACGATCGCGCGGCATGACGCCGAACGGCCAGGGGGAGCCGGCCGACGAGCCGTTCCTCCCGGCCTACGGCCACGGCACCCTCGCCGAGGTGCTGCCGTCGGCCGCGGCGGCGCTGGACGTCGACGGGTTCGTCGACACCCTCGGGATCGCCCGGCATCGCGGTGACGTCACGGCGGCCGGGGTCCTGCTCGTCGACGGGCTGGGCGCCGAGCTGCTCGCGGCCCACCCGCACGACGCCCCCGCGCTCACCGAGCTCGCCGCGTCCCCGCACTCGCGGCGGCTCACGGCGTGCTTCCCGGCCACGACCGCGGTCAGCATCACCTCGCTCGGCACCGGCCTGACCCCGGGCGTGCACGGCATCGAGGGCTACTCGATGGCCGTGCCGCCCCCGGACGACCCGCAGGCCGAGGCCGACCTCGTCCTCAACACGCTGCGCTGGTGCGCGCACGGCGCCGCCGACCCGGTGGACCTGCTCGCCGACCTGCCGCCCGAGCAGGTGCAGCCGCAGCCGACCGTGCTGCAGCGGGCGCTGCGGGCCGGGGTCGCGGTGAGCCGGGTGGCGCCCGAGGTGCAGCGCCGTTCCGGGCTGACCCGCGCGGCCCTGCGCGGCGGGCGCTTCCACGGGGTCTCGGCGCTCGGCGACCTCGCGGCGGAGTTCCTCCACGGCCTCTCGGTGGAGCCGGAGGAGCGTGCCCTCTGCTACGCCTACCACGGCGACCTCGACATGATCGGCCACCAGCACGGGCCCGGCAGCCTGCCGTGGCGGATGCAGCTGCAGGTCGTCGACCGGCTCGTCGCCGCGATCGCGGAGTGCCTGCGCCCGGGGACTGCGCTGCTCGTCGTGGCCGACCACGGCATGGTCGCGACCGACCGCGGCTGGCAGGTCGACATCGACACCACGCCCGCCCTGCTCGCCGGGGTCCGCCGGCTCGCGGGGGAGACGCGCGTGCGGCACGTGCACGCGGCGTCGGGAGCGGCCGGGGACGTGCTGGACACCTGGCGCGGCGAGCTCGGCGACCGGGCCTGGGTGCTCGGGCGCGAGGAGGCGATCGAGGCCGGCTGGTTCGGGCCGGCGGTGTCCGACGCGGCGCGCGGCCGGATCGGCGAGGTCGTGGCCGCCGCGCGGAGCCGGTGGACGATGGTGCGCTCCCGCATCGAGCCGCGGGAGACCGCGCTCGTCGGGCACCACGGGTCGCTGACGCGGGCCGAGCAGCTCGTGCCGCTGCTGGTGGCCCGCGGGTGAGCGCGATCCCCCACGTGAGCGACGGGCCCCGGTCGGCGTGCCCCACCGGGTGCCGACGAACGGACATCCGGGACACATCTCCCCGCGCCCCCCGCACTCGGACCACCGCTCACTGCGCCGACGGGGCGGATCCACCCCGGCCGGTCGCTTCGCGTGCGATCGCCCCATACGCTTCCTTCACGACGTCTCGCGGGGGGACCGCGAGGAGGGGGTGTGCATTGAGAAGGCACGGCCACCGGGTTCCGCCCGCGCACGACGCGCTGGAGCCCTCCCGCCTCGTCCGCCTCCGCTCCGCCGTCGCCCACCACCCGCTGCTGCTCGGGGGCCCGCTCATCGCGGTGGCGATCGTGGCCGGGTTCTCCGACGCCCACGAGAGCAGCATGGTGTCGCTCGGCGCCGTCGTCATCTTCATCGTCGTGCAGCTGTTCACCCTCGCCCACGACGACCGCCTGTGCCTGCGCTGCATCGCCGAGAGCCCGGCCGACCCGGAGCGCGCGGTCGAGACGCGCCGGCCGTGGCTGCGGCTGTTCCACTCGGCCACGACGGCGTCGGGCGTCGCGGTGCTCGTGGTGGCCGCGGCCATCGGTGTGGCGGCCGGCCTGATGATCCGCCCCGGCTGGGGCGACCTCGTCCTCGTGCTGCCGCTGGGCACGATGGCGCTGACGGTCGTGCACCGTCGCATCGAGCCCTGGTGCCCGTACTGCGGGTGGGGCGGCGGCGGCGACGACGAGGACACCCCGGAGCCGACACCGGACCCCGACGTCGCGGCGCCGCTGAGCCGCTGAGCCGCTGACCGCAGGGGCGGTCGGGCCTACCATTGCACGCCGTGAGCGACGGACCGACTCCCGACGAGGCCCCGCCCGGCGTGGCCGAGCTCGCCGGGCGGCTCTTCGACCTGGCCCGCGAGGGTGACGCCGGCGCGCTGGCCGCCTACGTCGACGCCGGCGTGCCGGTGAACCTCACGAACGACGCCGGGGACACGCTCGTCATGCTCGCGGCCTACCACGGGCACGCCGAGGCGGTCCGGGCCCTGGTGGCGCGCGGGGCCGACGTGAACCGGCTCAACGACCGCGGCCAGGCCCCCGTCGCCGGCGCGGTGTTCAGGGGTGAGGACGACGTGGTGCACGCGCTCGTGGACGGCGGCGCCGACCCGCTCGCCGGCCACCCGACCGCTGTCGACACCGCCCGCATGTTCGGCCGGGAGGATCTGCTCGCGGTCCTCACGCCGCCG
>JAVXWR010000631.1:0-3928 GCA_032230725.1 Actinomycetota bacterium | reverse complement strand
CCGCCGGGCCTCGGCGACGAGGTCGGCGTCCTCGCCCGGTCGCGGGTCGAGCGACTCGATCTCGGTGAGCCCGTGGCGCAGGAGGTCGGCCTCGCGGGCCATCTCCCGGGTGTGCTCGCGGCGCTCGGCCAGCTCCGCGACCGCCGAGCGCCACCGCGCGCGGGTGTCGCGGTACCGGGCGAGGGCCTCCGCGGCGGGCGCCCCGGCGAACCGGTCGAGCACCGCGCGCTGCTCGGTCGGGCGCAGCAACCGCAGCGCCTCGTGCTGGCCGTGCACGGCGAGCGAGGCGTCGGCCACGTCGGAGAGCACCCCGAGGGGCACCGACCGGCCCCCGAGGTGCGCCCGCGACCTGCCGTCGGCGGAGACGGTGCGGGCCGCGATGAGCGACCCGTCGTCATCGAGGGCCGCGCCGGCGTCGAGCGCGATGCCGGCGGCGTCCCGGGGGCCGTCGTCGTCGGCCCCGTCCTGCGCGGGGGCGACGGCCGCGTCGTGACCGGGCGGAGCGCCCGGACCCGGCTCGGGCAGCACGTACCGCCCCTCGACGACCGCCCGCGACGCCCCGCGACGCACCCGTGACGAGTCCGCGCGGCCGCCACCCAGGAGGTGCAGCCCGGTGATCACCATGGTCTTGCCGGCCCCGGTCTCGCCGGTGACCGCGGTGAGGCCCGGATGCAGCTCCAGGGTCGCGTCCTCGATCACGCCGAGGCCCTGGATTCTCAGCTCGGAGAGCACGGCCGCCACGATAACGACGGGGTCCGACACCCGGGCGCGAACACGCCGATCCGAGTCGAACACATGGTCGAACGGTGGGTGGACCGCGACGGACGGAGCGGGGCGGCCTCCTCGCGGTCGGTCCTCGCGGTCGGTCCTCGCGGTCAGTCCCCGCGCCGCCCCCGCCAGCCCTGGACCGGCAGCTCGAACTTGCGCACCAGCCGGTCGGTGAAGGGCTGGCTGCGCAGCCGGACGAGCAGGACCGGCGTCTTCCCCCGCACGATCTCCACCCGTGACCCCGGCGGCAGGTCGACCGTCCGGCGCCCGTCGCACACCAGCACCCCGGCGTCGCCGCGCTGGGACACCTCGAGCGCCACCCGCGACTCCGGGGACACCACCAGGGGGCGCGCGAACAGCGAGTGGGCGTTCGACGGGACCAGGAGCATGGCCTGCACCTCCGGCCACACGACCGGTCCGCCGGCCGAGTAGGCATAGGCGGTGGAGCCGGTGGGCGTCGCGCAGAGCACCCCGTCGCACGCGAACTCCGACACCGGCCGGTGGTCGACCTCGAGGACGACGTCGAGCAGCTTCGCCCAGTTCGTCTTCTCGACGATGGCCTCGTTGAGCGCCCAGGTCCGCCCCAGCACCTGCCCGTCCGCCGTCGCCGCGACGTCGACCGTCATCCGCTCCTCGACGCGGTAGGACCGCGCGACCACGGCGTCGAGGACCTCGTCGACGTCGTCGAGGTCGGCCTCGGCGAGGAACCCCACCCGGCCGAGGTTGATCCCGAGCAGCGGCACCCGCGCCGATCGCGCGAGCTCCGCGGCCCGCAGCAGCGTGCCGTCGCCGCCGAGCACGATGACGATCTCGGCGCCGTTGGCCGCGTCGTCGTCGGGGTCGATGCGCTGCGGGCGTTCGTCCTCCGGCAGCTCGTCGAACAGGTGCGCGTCGGTGGAGTACTCGTCGGGCATCACCCGCAGCGTGAAGCCGGCGGCGTGCAGCCGGGACGCGACGGTCGACGCCACCTTCCGCGTGGCCTCCCGGCCGGTGTGGACGACGATCAATGCGTCCCGCACCACGGTCTCCTCCGTCATGTGGGGCCTTCCTGCACCGCTCGGCGTACCCGTTCGGCATCACGACCCGGGTCCTCGGACGTCGTCCCGGTGCCCGGCCGCAGCCGCAGGAAGTACTCGACGTTGCCCGACGGCCCGGGCAGCGGGCTCGCGGTCACGTCGACCAGCCCGAGGCCGCGCTCGCGGGCGGCGGCGACGACGCCGTCGACCGCCTCGGCACGCAGCGCCGGATCCCGCACGACCCCGCCGCGGGAGAGCCGGTCCTTCCCCACCTCGAACTGCGGTTTCACCATCGGCAGCAGCTCGCCGCCCGGTGCGGTGCACGCCGCGAGCGCGTCGAGCACGAGCCGCAGCGAGATGAAGGACAGGTCGGCGACGACGAGGTCGACCGGACCGCCGATCACCTCGGGGGTGAGGGCGCGGACGTTGGTGCGGTCGAGCACCGTCACGCGGTCGTCGGTGCGCAACGACCACACCAGCTGCCCGTACCCGACGTCGGCGGCCACCACCTCGCGTGCGCCGCGGCGCAGCAGGACGTCGGTGAACCCCCCGGTCGACGCGCCCGCGTCGAGACAGCGCCGGTCCTCGACGACGACGTCGCCGAACGCGTCCAGCGCCCCGAGCAGCTTGTGCGCGCCGCGACTGGCCCAGTCGTCGACGGTGCCGTCCGGTTCGGGGGCGACGACGACGGCGGCCGCGGTCTCCACGCCCGTCGCGGGCTTGTGGGCCACGCTGCCGCCGACCGTGACGCGGCCCTCGGCGATCAGGGCCGCGGCCTGCTCGCGGGAGCGCGCCAGCCCGCGGCGCACGAGCTCGGCGTCCAGGCGCAGCCGGCGGCTCGTCGTGCGGGCCATGGGCTCAGCCCCGGTCGACGTCGGCGAGCACGGTCACCAGGGCGTCGTGGAGCTCGGAGAACCGCTCCGCGTGCGCGGTGGCGTCGAACCCGGCGTCCGCCTCGGGCTCACCGGTCGCGTGGGCCGCCTCGTCGTCGAGGTCGGCGACCCCGGCCGCGGCCGCACGCAGGCGCGCCAACGCCTCCGACGGCGGCTCGCCCTCCTGATCCACGCCCACCACGCTAACCGGTCCCGGCACGGGACAGCGCGAGCGCGGTGACGACCCCGTCCGCGGTCTCGTCGCACGGGCGCACCGCGGGGTCCCCCGGTGCGTCGGTCGTGTCCCGGGACCACCAGGCGCGGCACAGCGCCCGCAGCGCCGCGAGCTGGGAGTCCCGGTCGGCGGCAGCGCACTCGGGGGCGCGGAGCTCGAGCACGCCGTCCGCGAGCCGGGCGTCCCAGGCCGGGTCGGCGTCCACGCGGGTGGCGTCGAGGTCGGCGAGGGCCGCCAGGTCGGCGGCGAGGTAGGTCGGGCGCTGGTGCTCGGGGGCGGCGAGGACCTCGGCGGCGGTCGAGACACCGGTGAGCACCAGCAGCGTCTCGGCGTCGACGGCATGCCCGCCCTCGATATCGGTGTCGAGCCGGTCGCCGACCACCAGCGGCGTCGAAGCACCCACGCGCTCGACGGCCTGGCGCAACAGCGGCGCCGCCGGCTTGCCCGCGACCTCCGGCTCCCGTCCGGTCGCGGTCCGCAGCGCCGCGACCATCGAGCCGTTGCCGAGCACGATGCCGCGGTCGCTGGGCAGCGTCGGGTCGACGTTGCACGCCACCCACGTCGCGCCGTGGCCGAGCGCGAGGGATGCCTCCGCCAGCCGGCGCCAGTCGGTGTCGGGGTTGTGGCCCTGCACGACGGCCACCGGCTCGTCGTCGGCGGACCGCACCGGCTCCAGCCCGACCGCGCGGACCTCGTCGGCGAGCGCCTCCGTGCCGACGATCAGCACCCTCGCGCCCGCCTCGCACCGCTGCGCGAGCACCGCTGCACCGGCCTGGGCGCTCGTGACGACGTCGTCGTCGGTGACGGTCAGGCCCAGCGACGCCAGGTGCTCGCTCACCGCGCTCGGCGCCCGCGAGGCGTTGTTCGTGACGTAGGAGACGGTCTGCCCCCGCTCACGCGCGGCCTCGAGGGCCTCGACGGCGCCGGGGACGGCGTCGGGGCCCGCGTAGACGGTGCCGTCGAGGTCGACCAGCAGCGCGTCGTGCCGCGTCATGGGGCGGAGTCCTCCACCACGGAGTCCTGGACCGCGGGGTCCT
>JAVXWR010000594.1:0-2716 GCA_032230725.1 Actinomycetota bacterium | reverse complement strand
GCCGGGCACGGTCCTCGCCGGGTGCCCGGCCCGGATGGTGCGCAAGGACGTCGTCTGGACCTAGTTCACATGGCGGCGGCCCTCCCGGCCTCCAGCCGCGCCACCGGGATCCGGAACGGCGAGCAGGACACGTAGTCCAGCCCGGCGTGGTGGAAGAAGTGCACCGAGTCCGGGTCGCCGCCGTGCTCGCCGCAGATGCCGAGCTTGAGGTCGTGGCGCACCTCGCGGCCGCGCCACGACGCGATCTCCACGAGCTCGCCGACCCCCTCGACGTCGAGGGACTCGAACGGCGACACCCCGAAGATGCCGGAGTCGAGGTACTCGGAGAAGAACGAGCTCTCGACGTCGTCGCGGGAGAAGCCCCACGTCGTCTGGGTGAGGTCGTTGGTGCCGAACGAGAAGAACTGCGCGACCTCGGCGATCTGCGCGGCGACCAGCGCCGCGCGGGGCAGCTCGATCATCGTCCCGACCTGGTGCGCGACGGGCTTCCCGCCGACCTGCGACTCGGGCTCGGCGACCACCGCGGCGATCTCCGCGGCGACCGCCTGCAGTTCCTGGACGGTGCCCACCAGCGGCACCATGATCTCGGGCTCGACGGGGATCCCCTCGGCGGCGAGCGCGGCCGCGGCCCGGGTGATCGCGCGGACCTGCATGGCGAACAGCCCCGGGATGGTGATGCCGAGACGGACCCCGCGCAGGCCCAGCATCGGGTTCTGCTCGTGCAGCCGGTGGACCGCGGTGAGCAGGTTCTCCTGCTTCTCCGTCGCCTCGCCGCGCTCGCGGGCCACGGCGACCTCGACGGAGAGCTCGGTGAAGTCGGGCAGGAACTCGTGCAGCGGCGGGTCGAGCAGCCGGATCGTCACCGGCAGGCCCTCCATGGCCCGGAAGATCGCCGTGAAGTCCTCGATCTGGTGCGGCAGGAGCGCGGCCAGCGCCTCCTCACGCTCGTCCTGGGTCTCGGCGAGGACCAGCGTCTCCACCAGTGCCCGCCGCTCGCCGAGGAACATGTGCTCGGTGCGGCACAGGCCCACGCCCTCGGCGCCGAAGGTCCGGGCGGTGGTGCAGTCCTCGCCGGTGTCGGCGTTGACCCGCACGCGCAGCCGGCGGGCGCCGTCGGCGTGGCGCATGACCCGGTCGACCGCGGCGACGAGGTCGTCGTTCTCGGCCAGGCCCGTGGAGCCCTCGAAGTAGGCCATCACCGGGCTCGCAACCACCGGGACCTCGCCGAGGTAGACCTCGCCGTTGGTGCCGTCGATGGAGAGCATGTCGCCCTCGACGACCTCGCGGCCGTCGGCGAGGGTGATCTTCTTGGCGCGGACGTCGACCTCGAGCGCCTCCGCGCCGCAGACCGCGGTCTTGCCCATCCCGCGCGCGACGACGGCGGCGTGCGAGGTCCGTCCGCCGCGGCTGGTGAGCACCCCCTGCGCGGCGATCATGCCGTGCAGGTCGTCGGGGGTGGTCTCGCGACGGACCAGGATGACCTTCTCGCCGGTCTTGGCGCGTGCCACCGCGGTGCGGGAGTCGAACACCGCGGTCCCGCTCGCGGCGCCCGGCGAGGCGTTCATCCCGGTGGTCAGCAGCTCCTTCTCGGCGTCGCGGTCGAAGCGGGGGAACATCAGGTTCGCCAGCTGCGCCCCGGTGACCCGCGCGAGCGCCTCGTCCATGTCGATGAGGCCCTCGTCGACGAGCTGGACGGCGACGGTGAACGCCGCGGCCGCGGTCCGCTTCCCGACCCGGGTCTGGAGCATCCAGAGCTTGCCGCGCTCGATGGTGAACTCGATGTCACACAGGTCGCGGTAGTGGTGCTCCAGCGTCGCCATGATCGACATGAGCTCGTCGTAGGACTCCTTGTCGATCCGCTCGAGCTCGGTGAGGGCCAGCGTGTTGCGGATCCCGGCGACGACGTCCTCGCCCTGCGCGTTCTGCAGGTAGTCGCCGTAGACGCCCCGGGCCCCCGACGCCGGGTCACGCGTGAACGCGACGCCGGTGCCGGAGTCCATGCCGAGGTTGCCGAACACCATCGAGCAGACGCTGACCGCGGTGCCGAGGTCGGCCGGGATGCGCTCTTGGCGTCGGTAGACGTTCGCGCGGGGGGAGTTCCAGGAGTCGAAGACGGCCCGGACGGCCAGATCCATCTGCTCGCGCGGGTCCTGCGGGAAGTCGCGGTCGGCGTACTTGCGGATGACGCTCTTGAACGTCTCCACCAGCGTGGCCAGGTCCGCGGCGTCGAGGTCGAGGTCGTTCTCGGTGTCCTTGCCGCGCTTGGCCTCGTCGAGGGCCTCGGCGAAGTGCTCGCCCTCGACGCCGAGCACGGTGGCGCCGAACATCTGGACCAGGCGGCGGTAGGAGTCCCAGGCGAAGCGCTCGTCGCCGGACTGCGCGGCCAGGCCGTGCACCGAGGAGTCGTTGAGCCCGACGTTCAGGACGGTCTCCATCATCCCGGGCATCGAGAACTTCGCCCCGGAGCGGACGGACACGAGCAGCGGGTCGTCGGGCTGCCCGAGCTGCTTGCCCATCGTCTTCTCGAGGGCCGTGAGGTGCTCGGTGACCTCGTCGGCCATCCCCTCGGGCTGGTGGCCCTCGGCGAGATAGGCCCGGCAGGCCTCGGTCGTGATCGTGAACCCCGGGGGCACCGGGAGCCCCAGGTTCGTCATCTCCGCGAGGTTGGCGCCCTTGCCGCCCAGCAGGTCCTTCTGGTCCTTGTCGCCCTCGGCGA
>JAVXWR010000592.1:0-6924 GCA_032230725.1 Actinomycetota bacterium | reverse complement strand
GGCGGCAGCGGGACAAGGGTCTCGGTGGCGAGCTCGTCGAGCACCGCCCGGCGCAGGGCCTCGGGCACCACCGCGGGCTCGTGCGCCGCGCCGTCGTGCACGGTGCGGCGCAGCACCGGTCCGAGGTCGCGCAGCCCGTCCGCACCGTCGGTCATGGCCTCGAGTATCCGGACGATGGCCGAGCACCTCAGCCGGCGGACTGCAGCGCGCGCATCTGCCCGATCTGCGTCGTGCCGACCTGCTCCTGGGCCTGCGCGACCCCGGTGAGCGCCTGCCCGCTCCCGAGCGCCAGATAGTCGCGGGACATGTCCACCCCGCCCTGGTGGTGGGCGATCATCGCGGCGAGCCAGGCCCGGTCGAACGCGGGCCCCGACATCGCGCGGAGCCGCTCGAGGGTGGCCTGGTCGGCCATCCCGGGCATGCGAGTGAGCGGGACGCCGGCCTCGCCGGGCACCGGTGCCTGCCAGAGGTGGAGCTGCCCGGCGAGCTGGCCCTGCTCCTCGACGTCGGCGTGATTCATGCTCTGGGCGAGCTGTGAGAGCGCGGGATCGGCGGCCCGGCCGGGCACGAGGTCGGTGAGCTCCACGCCCTGCCCGACGTGGGGCGTCATCATCTGCGCGTAGGCCACGTCCGCCGCGTGCTGCGCGGGGGCGGTCGGCGCCGCGGGGGCGGCCACCGGGGCGTCCGCGCAGGCGGTCGGCGTCGCGGCGGCGATGGCGACCACGACCAGCGTTCGCACGATCGCCGACCTCATGGCCCGAGCGTGCCGTACCCGGTGTCCGCCGGCCGTTCAGGGACGGGCGATCTCGGCCACGACCACGGAGTTCACGACCTCCGAGTACGGGTGCACGACGGCGAGGGTGCGCAGGCCGGGCAGGTCGTCGGGGTCGAGGACGGGGTAGAGCAGGCCGCGCAGGGAGTGGGCGCTGCGGGCGAGGACCAGGGTGCCCGGACGCAGACGGTGGCCGAGGTGGTCGAGCAGCCGGCGCTTGGCGTCGGGGTCGAGGCCCGCGAGGGCGGCGAGGTAGACCAGGTCGTAGCCCTCCCGGTCGTACCCGTCGCGTCCGTCGAGGACGTCGCCGACGCGGAACCGCACGCCGGTGTGTCCGAGCCGCGCGGCGACGTCGGCACCGAGGCGGACGGCGTCGGGGTCGCGGTCGAGGTTGTCGACCTCGCAGCCGTGGCGCTCGGCGAGCAGCAGCGACGTCAGGGGCAGCGGGCCGGAGCCGATGAACAGGACCCGACGGACCGGGCTCGACGTCAGGCCGGCGACCGTGTGGTGCTCGAGGCGGGTCAGGTCGCCGTAGTTCTGGCGGTAGGGGAAGCGCGCGAGCTCGGCCGGGGGGTCGGGGTGCTCGACGATGCGCCGCGCCCACGACCGCTCGAGCTCGAACTCCCCCTCGGCGCAGAGGCGCCGCAGGCTCGGCAGCAGCCGTGCAACGGCCGGATCACCCAGCACCGCGTCCGCGTCCCGGGCCGCGACGGGGTCGATGGCCAGCGAGACCAGACGACCGAACAGCTCGTTCGTCGGCTGCGCGGGACGCAGGTGCGGTCGGGCGAGGAGGGCCTCGTGGAGCGCGCGGACCTGCGCAATCACCGTGGCGGTGCTCGTCGGCCGGATCTCGGCATGCCCGCAGGAGCGCACGCCGGGCTTCGGCGGGACGCCGTGGACCGCCCCGCTCGCAAGGTGCTCGGTACCGGACCGCCCGCCGATTCGCCGAGCGGACACCGTGCCGGGCTCGGACGTCGGCACGAGGTGCTGATCAACCGTGCCCGCGGACATCGCACTGATCATGGCAGTGACCTCCACGGTGGTGCCGACGGGGCTCTCGTGCCACCATACGTGCTCGTGTGCGCACGCGACAACGCGGCAACGGCCGGACCGTGGCAGCAACTGCCCCCGGACGATCGCGTCGAGACGGCCGTGGAGGGCCTGCGCATGCTCGCCGACCCCACCCGGCTTCGGATCCTCTGGCTGTGCAGCGGGGACGAGCTCGACGTGTCGACGCTGGCCGAACGTCTCGAGGTGGCCCGGCCGGCGGTCTCGCAGCACCTGGCCAAGCTGCGCCTGGTCGGCCTGATCACCCAACGCCGCGACGGGCGGCGCGTGCTCTCCCGGGCTCGTGACCACCACGTCGCCGACCTGATCACCGGACTCATCCACGACGCCGGGCACCGGCTGGCGGATCGCAACGTGCCACCCGATCGGGACTGATCGATGGGACGGGTTCGAACCCGCGGTCTCGTGCCACCTGCCAGTGAGATGCGACAGTCCGGCGATGACCGTGACCTCGGCCACCACTCCGTCTCCGACGTCCGCGCCGCGGCCCGCCCCGCCGTCGGCGCGGCTGGCCGCCCCGGCGGACCTCCCGGCGATCGAGGTCCACATGCGGCGGCTGCTCGACGAGGAGCTCGGCGGCTACGACCCGGCCCTGCACGCCGACGTCGACGATCTCGGCGGCTTCTATCTCCGGTCCGAGGCGCGGGCACTGTTCGTGTGCACCCGGGAGATCCCGGGCGTGGGCGCCGTCGTCGCGGGGACGGCCGTCGTGCGCCCCGGTGGACCGTCGGCCGACTACGTCCCGCGCTGGTTGTGGCAGCGCTACGCCGACTCCCCCACCGGGCAGCTCGGGCGGGTGTGGGTGGACCGACGCCACCGCCGGTGCGGCGTGGGGAGGGCGCTCGCCCTCGCCGGGACGCGGTGGGCGCTCGATCACGGCTACTCCCCCGTGTGCCTGCATACCAACGCGTCCGTGCCCGGGGCGCTGTGGTTCTGGCGGGCCTTCCCCGGAGCCGTCGAGGTCCACGACGCCCGCCCCTCGGATCCGTGGTCGAGCGTCCATTTCGAGATCGACCCGGAGGCCGCCCGCGAGGCCCTGTCAGCGGGGTGAGAGCCGGAGCCTCAGGACGGGACGTGCTGCCGCCCGCGCACGACGACGAGCCGGATGCTCCGCAGCGCCTCCAGGCCGGTGAGGGGGTCGGCGTCGAGCACGACCAGGTCGGCGCCGCAGCCCGGCTCGAGGCGGCCGAGGTGGGGCAGCCCGAGCGCTACGGCGGACCGGGTGGTGGCCATCGCCAGCGCCTGCGGACGTGACCAGCCCGCCGCCTCGTAGAGCGTGAGGGTGTCGACGAGGTCGTCGAAGAACCCCTGGCCGACGCCGGCGTCGTTGCCGGCGATCAGCGGGATGCCGCGCTCGGCGTCGAACGCCAGCTTCTCGAGCAGCCCCTCGAGCTCCGCATCCGGCGGCCAGCTGCGCCAGCCGCGAGCCCGCGTCGGGACCATGACGGCGCCGGACGCGGCGATGAGGTCGGCGACCTCGGCCGAGAGGTCGTGACGGGCCTCGCCGTCGGGACCCGGTGGAGCTCGCCAGCCGCCGTGCTCGATCGTGTCGACCCCGGCGCGTGCGCACCGGGCCATCGCCTCGGTGCCGTGGGCGTGACCGGCGACCGGGAGACCGCGCTCGTGCGCCGCCGCCACGAGGATCGTCAGGTCGCGCTCGGTGAACTGGCTCTCCCAGATGGGCGCCCCGGCCGGGGTCAGCATCCCGCCGCCGGCCATCACTTTGACGACGTCCGCACCGGCGTCCGCCCGCTCGTCGACCGCCGCCCGGATGACCTGCTCGGCCCGACCGTCCCCGGTGTCGATCTCGCCCCCGAGGAACCAGCAGTGGCCCCCGGGGGCGGTCAACGGCGCCATCGCCGACAGCACGCGCGGACCGGCCTCACGGCCGGCCGCGGCCCGCTCACCGAAGGCCTTCACGAGCCCGGCCGGGTCCCCGAGGTCGCGGATCGTGGTGACGCCGCGGTCGAGGGCGGCCCGGGCGTTGGCGGCGACGGTCGCGCGCACCGCGGCCAGGTCGCCGGCCTCGATCGCGGCGCGGGGATCGGTCATGACGTCGAAGGCGAGGTGGACGTGCGCGTTGATCAGCCCGGGGGTCACCGTGCCCCGGGGGAACTCGAGGTGGTCGACGGTGCCGACCGTCCGCTCGAGCTCGTGGGCCGGCCCCACGGCGACGATCACCCCGTCGCGGATCAGCACCCCGCCGTGCTCGAGCGGTGGGCGCTCGGGGTCGGTGATCACCCGCTGCGCGGTGATCAGCGTGGCGGAGTCGGCGCCGCGGGACGGTGGAGGACTCGGAGCGGGCATCGGATCGCAGCCTGGCAGATCTCACCCGGCTCGTGCACCACTCCGGGACCTGATCCGAGTTGCTCGACGAGACGTCATGGTCCTAATGTAGGATCAACCGATCGAGGAGGCCCACATGCCCGAGCTGGTGGCCGACGTGTTCCTCAGCGTGGACGGCTTCGCGGCCGGCTCCCGCTCCCCCGGCTACTTCGGGTTCGGCGGTCCGGACCTCGAACGCTGGATCGGCGACGAGATGGACCACGGGTACCTGACCGTGATGGGCCGCAAGACCTACGCGCTGCTCTCCTCGCTCCCCGAACAGGCGCGCGACGAGAGCTGGCACCGGATGGCCGCGGCCCCGACCGTCGTCTTCTCCCGGACCTTGGAGAGCGCATCGTGGCCGGGCGCGACCATCAACAGCAACGACGTCGTCGACGAGGTCCCGACGCTGAAGGCGCGCGCGGAGGGCGACCTGCGCACCGTCGGGAGCCTGTCGTTGGTGCGACAGCTGCTCGACGGCGGTCAGCTCGACCGACTCCGGCTCATGGTGTTCCCGCTGATCGTCGGGGAGACCGGCCGGGAGCCCTTCTTCGCCGACCTCGCCGACGTCGCCCTGGAGATGGTGTCGGAGACGGTGCTCGACGGCCGCGTCGTGCTCCTGGACTACCGCCCGGCGGGCCTGCCGCCCTACGCGGACTGAGCCGCCGGGGAGGGAGCGGGGCTCGGCGCGATGCCCTACGCCGCGCCGGTCTTGGCGTAGGTCTCCGTGCTCGAGCCGTCCCGGCACTGACGCGGGAGCGGCCTACGTCCGGGCGCCCTGGTCCGGCAGGCGCCAGAAGTCGCCGAGGAAGCGGCGGACGCTGCCGACGGTCGTGACCGGCCCCGGGTCCCAGGACGGGTCGGGAGCCTCGCCGCGCGGGGTGGTCGAGCGGTGGCGGCGCCCCCGCAGGCTGCGGGGCCCGCGGTCGGGTACGCGGTCGTCGTCGGCGGGGTCGCCGGGCAGGGCTGGCTGCGGCTCCTCGTCCGGGACCGGATCGAGGACGTACTCGTCGGGGAACTCGATCCAGAACGGCTCGAGGAGCCGGATCGAGATCCACTGGTTGTCCCACGTCAACGTGGCGACCTCGACGTCCGGGACCCGGAAGGCCGCCGCGAACCGCTCGGTGTGCTTGGCGAAGTCGATCGGCAGCTGCCCGGGCCGGAGCTTGACCGTGAACCGCGCCGGGACGGAGTCGAGGGTGATCGTCCCGACGACGGGGGTCTGCAGGATCGCGCCCGGCGGCGGGATCACCTGCGCGAGCCGGGTGACCAGGCAGACGTTGGTCCAGATGTCCTTGATCTCGCGCTCGGCGAGCACCACCTCACGACGGTGCCACTCCCGATCCGCGCGGCTCGCCCCGGGCAGGAGTGGCGGAATGATCCACATGACTGCTGTCCCCCTGCTCCCTCACGATCCCCCATCGAGGACGCTAGACCGAGGTGGAGCTGCGGTCTGTAGTCAGAATGGCTCACCCGCCACCACGAATGGCGCAACAGCTCACCGGCCGCGCACCGGCGCGCCCCAGTCGGTGGCGTCGCGCAGCGTCCGCTTGAGCAGCTTCCCGCCCGGGTTGCGCGGCAGCGGGTCCGAGGTCACGACGACGTACTGGGGCAGCTTGAAGTCCGCGAGCTGTGTCGCCAGGTAGGTCAGGACGGCGTCGACGTCGATCCCCGAGCCGACGAGGACGGCCCCGACCTTCTCCCCCATGACGTCGTCGGGCACCCCGACGACGGCCGCGTCGGCGACCCCCGGCGCGCCCGCGAGGGCGTTCTCGACCTCGACCGAGTACACGTTCTCGCCGCCGCGGTTGATCACGTCCTTGGCCCGGTCGACGATCCGCACGATGCCGTCGTCCACCCGGGCGAGGTCCCCGCTGTGCAACCACCCCTCGACGAACGTGGCCGCCGTCGCCTCGGGCGCCGACCAGTAGCCGTCGACGACGTTCGGACCGCGGACCAGCAGCTCGCCGACCCCGCCCTCGCCGACGTCGTCGAGGGCCAGATCGACCACGGGAGCCGCGAAGCCCACCGAGTCGGCGTGGTCCGCGGCCCACTCGTGGGGCAGGAAGGTGGCGATCGACGAGGTCTCGGTCAGCCCGAAGCCGTTGCCGAGCCGGGCCTGCGGCAGCCGCTCCTGCAGGCGCCGGACCAGCGCCGGGGCGATCGGCGCGCCACCATAGGTCAGCCGCTGCACGTGGGAGAGGTCGACGCGCCCGTCGTCGCGGGCCAGGGTCAGCCCGTAGATCGCGGGGACGCTGACGAGGGTGTCGATGCACTCGTCGACGATCGTCGAGACGAACGCGGCGCCGTCGAACACCGGGAGCACCACCGTGGTGCCGCCGAGACCGAGCTGGACGAGCAGTTGGGAGTTGCACCCGGTCACGTGGAACAGCGGCACCGACACGAGGTTGCGCAGCGACGGGCCTTCCGCGCGATCGATGCCGATCACCCGGATCGCGGTCTCGACGTTGGCCAGGAAGTTGCCGTGCGTCGTCCGGGCGCCCTTGGGTCGCCCGGTGGTCCCGCTCGTGTAGAAGATCGCGGCCAGGTCGCCGGGGACGAGGTCGTCGAGGGCCTCCGGGTGCCCGGACGGCAGCGGTGTGCCGGGACGCAGCACCGCCGCGGCCTGGCTGTCCGTGAGCACGTACTCGACCTCGGGCGGGGCGAAGCGGGTGTTGACCGGCACGGCGACCGCCCCGGCCAGCAGCGTGCCCAGGAAGCCGACCACCCAGTCCACGCCCGCGGGCAGGAGCGAGGCC
>JAVXWR010000527.1:0-2993 GCA_032230725.1 Actinomycetota bacterium | reverse complement strand
CCCGGACGGGGTTGGCGTGGCGGAGCCGATCGACTACGAATGTGGACGTGACCGTGATCCCGGCCCTGGTGCGACGTCTGCACGTCGACCTGTGCCGCACGCCGTCGATGGGCTGTCGACCCGCCCGCTGAGCCACGGCCGCCCGGCCCCGCTCCCTGCTCCCCGCCCCGGCGGGCTGCCCACGCGCGCCCACGTCCCGGCGCGCCCCTCACCGATCGGCCCGCGTCCGCGCGCCGGTGCCCGACCCCGTCCTCTCGAAGGAGCCCCCTCATGGCCATCCAGCCCAAGGAGACCGTCGTCCCGTTCGCCGTCCACGGCGAGGGGACCGGCGTCTTCCAGACCCTGACCGCCGGCGGCGAGGGCGGCCACGTCTTCACCGCCGACGCCTACCCCGCCTTCGGTGGCGCCGACTCCGCCCCGAGCCCGCTGTTCTACGCCCTCGGCGCGCTGACCTCGTGCAACCAGGTGACGGCGAGCCTCGTCGCGAAGGACCTCGGCATCTCCCTCGGACAGTGGACCTTCGACATCCAGGGCGACCTCGACACCGCGGTGCTCGTCGGCGGCGCCGAGGGCAACGCGAACTTCGACCGGGTCGAGGTCCGGGCCACCGTCGAGACCGACGCGACCCCGGAGCAGTTCGACACCCTGATCTCCGAGACCGCGCGCCGCTGCCCCGCCACCCAGCTCTTCGAGCGCAGCGGCCTCGAGTTCGCGAACACCTGGACCCGCGCGGAGCTGCCCGCGCACGTCTGAGGCCGCTCCGCCGAGGGACCCGAGGGGTCCGGTCGTCTCCTTCGCGATCGGACCCCTCGGCGTCGGGGTCACCTGTCGTTCGGCTGGGGCCGCGGCCGCACCCCCGGCGCCCGGATCGCCGTCGGTCCGCCGTTGCGCCATGAGCCCCGGGAACCGGCCGGGCCCGCCCCTGGTCTGATCATCGGTCCCGACGCGCCAAGGAGTCCGACCATGCGCTTCCAGGTCCTCGACATCGTCCCGCACGCCCCACACCCGGTGACCGGCGAGATCATCAGCGTGCACGAGCGCCTCGAGCGCGTGGTCGAGACGGCGGTGCGCGCCGAACGGCTCGGGTTCGACTCCTACGCCGTCGGGGAGCGCCACGCCGGCGAGTTCGTCTCCTCGGCGCCGACGGTGCTCCTCGGCGCCCTGGCCCAGGCGACAAACCGCATCCTGCTGTCGACCGGGGTCACGGTCCTCTCGCTGCTCGACCCCGTCCGCGTCGCCGAGGACTACGCCACGGTGGACCAGCTCTCCGGCGGCCGGCTCGAGATCGTGATCGGGAAGGGCAACGAGGACCGCCACTTCGCCATGTTCGGCCTCGAACTGGGCCGTCAGTACGAGTACCTCACCGAGAACTACGAACTGCTGCGCCGGCTGCTGCGCGAGACCGACGTCGACTGGACCGGGACGCACCATGCCGACCTGCACGGCGTCACGACCTTCCCCCGCCCCTTCGACGGGCCCTTCCGCGTCTGGCACGGGTCCGCGACCTCGACCCAGGCCGTCGACCTCGCCGCGACGTGGGGCGACCCGCTGTTCTCGGCGAACGCGCTGCAGCCGCGCGAGGCCTACCAGGTGCTCATCGACCGGTACCGCGAGAAGCTCGTCGAGCACGGGCACGACCCGTCGGTGGGCTACGTCGGCTCCGGGTCGGGCGGGCTCTTCCTCGCCGACGGCGACGACGAGGCGATCGCCCAGTACCGCCCCATCTACGAGGCGATGGCGGCCAAGCTCGCCGCCGCGCACGCCGGGGACACCCGCAAGGGCAAGACGATGTCGTTCACGACGATCGAGGACGCCGTCGCGCACGGGCCCGCCCTGGTGGGCACCTCCGAGCGGGTCGCGGAGAAGATCGTCGACTACCACAAGAGCTACCGCCACGACGTCCAGTCGGTCTCGATCAACCCGGTCCTGCCCTACGCCCAGCAGCAGGACGTCCTCGAGCGGTTCGCCACCGAGGTGGTCCCGGCCGTGCAGCGCGAGCTCTCGACGACGTTGTGGGGGCCCGACGACCCGGGTCGGGCCGCCGGCCTCAGGGAGTGACCCAGTCGACCAGGTCCCACCCGGTGAGCGACTCCAGCCGGGCCACGTCGTCGGCGAACCACGGCACGGCAGCGGCGCGCTCGGCCGGCGTCGGCCCGCTGGTGCGCCCGGAGACATCGGGCCGGACGTGGTGGCGGGGCACCTCGCCGACCCGTCCGGTCTCGACCCCGAGGAACGCGCAGACCCGGTCCGCCGTGGTGACCGGGTCCTCGCGCAGGTCCCGGTAGCGCAGCAGCAGCACCTGGTCACGGTCGAAGAGCGAGTACAGGTGCTCGGTCTGCTCGCCGTAGCGACCCTGCGCGACGTAGTGCCAGAAGTGCGCCCAGCCCTCGGCCCGGCGCTGCGGTTCGAGCCGGCAGGCGGTCAGGAAGTCGGCCTCGGGCTCGAGGCCCGCCCCGCGCAGGTGGGACCAGTTCGAGTGCGCCCGCTCCACCGGGTCGCGCAGGACGGCGGCGAGCTTCGCGCCGGGAACGAGGTCGTGGATGCGGCGCTGGGCGTCGGTGTCGTAGAGGTAGAACACGGTGCCCTCGCCGCACAGCGCGCCGTCCGGCGCCGGATCGAACAGCGCCTCGTAGTCCGCGCGCCGCCACACGTGCTCGCCCCACGTCGGCACGTCGCCCGGGCCGCCTCCGGAACTGGGCGGGGGCCCGTCGGTGAGGAAGAACTTCGGTTCCTTGACCTCGGGCAGGAAGAGCCGCGGGTGCTTCCCCAGCGCGTTGTGCAGCGCCGACGTGCCGCACTTGGGCGCGCCGAGCAGCAGGAAGTCCGGGAGGGCCATGGATCCAGGGGGCTCAGGCGGCGCCGACGAGCGGGGTGGACGGCAGCGCCGCCACGGTCTCGGTGCGCAGCTCGTGGGCACCGTCGGCGCGGGTGACCTCGTAGAACAGGCGGTAGCTCCCGCCGGGCAGCGCCACGACGTCGAGGTAGCGCAGGCC
>JAVXWR010000523.1:0-7512 GCA_032230725.1 Actinomycetota bacterium | reverse complement strand
GCCGGAGATCCGGGCGGGCCTGCTGCACCGCTGGGCGGTGATGCGCGAGTGCGTCGCCCGCGGGACCGCCACCGAGGGGGTGCTGCCCGGCGCGCTGCGGGTCCGCCGGCGTGCCGCCGCGCTGCGCCGGCACTTCGCCGGCACGCCCGAGGCGGTGGCGACGACGGAGTGGGTGACCCTCGACGCCCTCGCGGTGAACGAGGAGAACGCCGCCGGCGGCCGGGTGGTCACCGCCCCGACCAACGGCGCCGCGGGGATCGTCCCCGCGGTGCTGGGTCACGCGGCCCGTACCGTGCCCGGGTTCGACGACGACGACGTCGTGCGGTTCCTGCTCACGGCGGGCGCGGTCGGTCAGCTGGTCAAGCACGGCGCGTCGATCTCCGGCGCCGAGGTCGGGTGCCAGGGCGAGGTCGGCTCCGCGTGCTCGATGGCCGCGGCCGGGCTCGCCGAGCTCCTCGGCGGCACCCCCGAGCAGGTCGAGAACGCCGCGGAGATCGGCATCGAGCACCACCTGGGCCTGACCTGCGACCCCGTCGGCGGGCTCGTCCAGATCCCCTGCATCGAGCGCAACGCCGTCGCCGCCGTCACCGCGATCACCGCCGCCAACATGGCCGTGCGCGGCGACGGCGCCCATCACGTCTGCCTGGACACCGCGATCCGGACGATGCGCGACACCGGCGCCGACATGTCGTCGAAGTACAAGGAGACCGCTCGCGGGGGGCTCGCGCTCACGGTAGTGGAGTGTTAGGCCACTGACGCTCCGGGGCCCGGGAGCAGGTCGATGTCCCCGGCGTGCATCGGCTCCCCGCAGTGCGCGCACCGCAGGTCCACGCCGCTGACCTCGCCGCAGGCGTGGTGGCGGTAGAGCACCGGGGCGCCCGCCTCACCGGCGAGCCACTTGTCGCCCCAGCCGACCATGACCATGAGCAGGTCGACGAGCTCGGTCCCCTTCTCGGTGAGGACGTACTCGTGGCGGGGCCGGCTGTCGTAGGGACGGCGCTCGAGCACGCCCTGCTCGACGAGGTGGTTGAGCCGCTCGGTCAGGACCTTGCGCGAGATGCCGAGGTCGGCCCGGAGCTGGTCGAACCGGTTCATCCCGACCCACACGTCACGCAGGACCAGGGGGGACCACGGCTCCCCGATGACGTCGAGGGTCCGGGCGATCGAGCAGGCCATCCCGCCGAAGTCCGTGCGCTGCATGGCCCCAACCTACGCGCTTGAGTTCCCTCAAGGAACTCCGCCTGCTACGTTCTTGGAGTCTCTTGAAGAAACTCCGGAAGGACGGCAGTCATGAGCAAGGTGTTCAGTGCCCTGTCGGTGTCGGTCGACGGGTACATCACCGGGCGCGATCCCGGCGACGGACGCGGGCTCGGCGACGGGTCGATGCTCTTCGACTGGTACTTCGACGGCGACACGCCCAGCACGGTGTTCGACGGCTTCCGGCTGAGCGGGCCCAGCGCCCGGGTCTTCGACGCGCTCTCCGCCCGGGTGGGCGCCTCCCTCGCCGGCCGCAACACCTACGACGACTCCGGCCGCTTCGGCGACGACGCCGGCCCCCACCCCACCGCGCCGCTCGTGGTCCTCAGCCACCGGCCCGCGCCGCGGATGACCGGTCGCCAGACCCTGGTCACCACCGGGATCGAGGACGCCGTCGCGGCGGCCCGCCAGGTGGCCGGGGACAAGGACGTCGCGCTCATGGGCGGCGGCGTCGTGACCGAGGCACTGGCGGCGGGCCTCGTCGACGAGCTCGTCCTCCACCAGGTCCCGGTGCTGCTCGGCGCCGGCAGGCCCTTCTTCCGCGAGCTGCCCGGCCACGTCGCGCTGCGGCTCGTGGAGGCGGTGCCCGCCCCGGGCGTCACCCACCTGCACTACGCGGTCGAGCGGTGACCGCACCCGCGCCCACCCCTCCCGCCCCACCCCACGACAGGAGAACCGCCGTGCTCGACCCCGACGTCCGCCGCCACCTCGACGGCACCTCGCTCGCCCACCTCGCCACCGTCGCGCCCGACGGCTCCCCGCACTCCGTCCCGGTCTGGATCGGCACGCACGACGACCGGATCGTCTTCCTCACCGGACCGCGGTCGCGCAAGGCGCGCAACCTGCGCCACGACCCCCGGGTCGCGCTGTCCCTGACGCCGACCGACGACCCGTTCACCCCCGTCGTCGTGCGCGGTCGGGTCGTCGCGTGGCTCGAGGGCGACGCTGCCTGGGAGGTCGCAGACGAGATCGCCGCGAAGTACATCGGGGCGCCCTATCCGCGGAGCGAGGACCGCGTCGTCGCGGTGGTGGAGCCCGACCGGCAGCACGTCGGTGTCGGCTGAGATCCACGGGGACCGCCCGCCGGGTCGGAATCCGGTGAGAACCGGCTGACCCGTCCCGGCTGGCCGGGCGCGGACCGGCACGATGGCGCCCATGCCGCAGCGCGTGCTGGTCGCCGACGACGACCGCGCCATCCGCGAGTCGCTCGCGCGCGCCCTGGAGCTGGAGGGCTACGAGGCGGTCCCGGCCGTCGACGGCGTCGAGTCGCTCACCCGGGTCCGTCAGGAGTCGTTCGACGCGCTGGTGCTCGACGTGATGATGCCCGGCATCGACGGGCTCGCGGTCTGCCGCGTGCTGCGCGCCGACGGCGACCGGACCCCCGTGCTCATGCTGACCGCCCGCCAGGAGACCGCCGACCGGGTCGCCGGGCTCGACGCCGGCGCCGACGACTACCTGCCCAAGCCCTTCGAGCTCGACGAGCTGCTCGCGCGGCTGCGGGCGCTGCTGCGACGCGCGTCGTTCGCGGCGCCCGAGGATCGCGGTGCGCTGCGGATAGCCGCCCTGCACGTCGACCCGGCGGCGCGGCGGGCATGGTGGGCCGACGAGGAGCTGACGCTCTCGAAGACCGAGTTCGACCTCCTCGAGCTCCTCGCCCGCAACGAGGGGATCGTGCTCGACCACACCACGGTCTACGAACGGATCTGGGGTTACGACTTCGGCGCGGACTCCAAGAACCTCGCGGTCTACATCGGCTACCTGCGGCGCAAGCTCGCGGCGGCCGGGGCGCCGGGCCTGATCCACACCGTGCGCGGCGTCGGCTACACGGTGCGCCGACCATGAGCCTGCGTGCCCGCTTCGCGCTCGCGTTCGCGCTGGTGAGCGCGGTCGTCGCGGGCCTGGTCGGGGTGCTCAGCTACCACGCCGCCGCCGAGCGCATCACCCAGGCGAACGACACGACCCTCGCGGCCGCCACCACCGCGCTCGCCGAGAACCAGACCGGCGTGCTCGCGTCCACCCCGCCCCCGCCCCCGCCCGGCGGCGATGACGGCGAGGGCGACGGCGACGGACCGCGGGCCGGCCGGGGCGACCGCGACGACCCCGGGCGCTTCCAGCTCCTGGTCGGGCGCCGGATCGCTCCCGACGGCGCCGTCACGGTGCTCGGCGGGCGACCGGTGCCGCTGCCGGTCACCGACGCGGCCCGAGGCCTGGCCACCGCCCCGGCCGCCGGCCGGACCGACACCACCGAGATCACCGAGGGCCGCTCCGACTACCGGGTCCTCACGACGTCGCTCGGCGGCGGTTCGGGGGCGCTGCAGGTCGCCATGGACGTCGACCTGTCGCACCGCGTGCTGCAGGGGATGGCGAACGAGATCACGATCGCGAGCCTCGTCGTGCTCGTCGTCGCGGCCGCGGCCGGCTGGTTGCTGGCCGGGCGGATCACGCAGCGGCTGGTGCGGCTGACCGGGCTCGCCGAGCAGGTCAGCGCCCGCGGCGTCGTGGCGGGTCCCGACGTCGAGGCGCTGGGGATCCCCGTCGAGGGATCGGACGAGGTCGCGCGGCTCGCGGCGTCGTTCACGACGATGGTCGAGCGGCTGGCGGCGTCGCGCGAGGCGCAGGACCGGCTCGTCCAGGACGCCGCCCACGAGCTGCGCACTCCGCTCACCAGCCTGCGCACCAACGCGAGCGTCCTGCGCCGCTTCGCCGAGCTCCCCCCGGAGGCCCGCGAGCGCCTCGTCGCCGACGTCCAGGGCGAGACGCGCGAGCTCTCGCACCTCGTCGACGAGCTCGTCGAGCTCGCGCTCTCCGGACACAGTGAGGAACCGGAGGAGCCGGTGGCGCTGGCCGCGCTCGTCGCGCGCGTCGCCGACCGGGTGGGTCGGCGCAGCGGCCGGGAGATCGCGGTCGACGCCGACGACTCCGTGGTGCGGGGCTACCGGGCGAGCCTGGAGCGCGGCGTCGGGAACCTGCTCGAGAACGCGGCCAAGTTCGACGGGGACTCCGACGCGCCGATCGAGCTGCGGGTCCGGCGCGGCACCACGACGGTGCGCGACCACGGCCCCGGCATCCTGCCCGCCGACGCCGACCGGGTCTTCGACCGCTTCTACCGCGCCGACGCCGCGCGGGGCCTCCCCGGCTCCGGGCTCGGCCTGGCGATCGTGCGCGACGTCGCCGAGCGCCACGGCGGCGCGGCGTTCGTGACGACGCCCTCGGGAGGCGGGGCGTGCGTCGGCTTCGGCGTGGCGGCCGATCGGCTCGTCGATCATCACGCGCCGACGGAGGCGACCCCGACGGAGGCCTGACCCCGGGCCGTCCCGGGGCGAGGGAGTGAGGCCGGTTCTTACCTGTCTCCCAACCACGCCATGATCGGGCTTTACCGGCGGCCAGCACCGTGGAGCACACCAGATCGACCGCTCCGAGAGGTGAACCATGGTCCGCGAGGACTCCCCCACTCCCGCCGAGGACGCCCCGACCGAGGGCCCGGCTCCCGTCGAGGACCGCGAGCCCGCCGGCCCGGTCGCTCACAGCGGCTCGCGCTGGGAGCCCCGGGACGACGCCGGGGCTCCGGACGAGGGATCGGACACGGCGGCGCAGGAGCAGGCCACGGCGGTCGGCGAGTCGTCGCCCGCGGGGACCATCGGGTGGCACGGGGACACGACGACGTCGGTCGCGGCGCCTGGCCGTCATCGGCGCGGGCTGCGCGTGGCCGCCGGAGTCGGCGCCGCCGTCCTCCTGGCCGGCGGCGGGTTCGGGGTCGGCTACGCGGTCGGTGACTCGGGCCCCGACGGCGGGGCGGGACCGGCGGTCGGTCACCACCGCGGCCACGACGGGTCGGGCGGCCCTCGGGGCCAGGCCGACCAGGGCGGGACCGGCCAGGGCGGAACCGGCGAGAACACGGCCGGCCAGCACACCTCCGGCACCTCGAGCCCGATCCTCGGCGGGCTGTTCACGTGACCGCCGTCGCCGAGCGCCCCACGCGGCACGCCCTCCCCCGCACCACCGCGCCGGCCGCCCGGGACCGTCGGGTGCGCACGGCCGCCGAGGCACTGCTCGTCGTCGCCCTCACGCTGGTCACGTTCTGGTGGGCCACCGGCGGCGGGCTCTCCGACCTCGACGGGTGGGGGTCCGGGCTGACCTCGACCGGTCGCCTCACCGGGCTGCTGGCCTCGGTGCTGCTGCTCGCGCAGGTGCTGCTCATGGCCCGGGTGCCGCTGCTCGAGCAGGCCTTCGGGCAGGACCGCCTCGCGGTGGTCCACCGGCTGGTCGGGTTCACGTCGTTCACCGCGATGGTCGCCCACGTCGGACTGATCACGTGGGGCTACGCCGCCGGGGACCTGCTCGCGACCCCCGGCGAGCTGTGGGACCTCACGCTGACCTACCCGGGGATGCTGCTGGCCGCCGCCGGGACCGCCTGTCTGGTGATGGTCGTCGTCACGAGCGTGCGGGCGGCGCGGACGCGGCTGCGCTACGAGTCGTGGCACCTGCTGCACCTCTACGCCTACCTCGGCGTCGGGCTGGCGCTGCCCCACCAGCTCTGGACCGGGCAGGAGTTCCTCGCCTCGACCGCGCGCACCGTATTCTGGTGGACGCTCTGGGCCCTCGCCGCCGGGTCGGTCCTGGTCTGGCGGGTGGGCCTGCCGCTCGTGCGCAGCCTGCACCACCGCCTCGTCGTCACCTCCGTCGTGACCGAGGGCGACGGCTGCGTGTCGGTCTACCTCCACGGCCGCCACCTCGACGAGCTCGACGCCCGCGCCGGACAGTTCCTGCAGTGGCGGTTCCTCACCCGCCGCGGCTGGACCCGCGCGCACCCGTACTCCCTCTCGGCCGCCCCGGACGGGCGCAGCCTGCGGATCACCGTCAAGACCCTCGGCGACGGGACCGCGGAGGTGCCGGGCCTGCGCCCGGGCACGCGGGTCCTGATCGAGGGCCCGTTCGGCCGGCTCACCGCGCGGGCCCGCACCGCGGAGCGGGTCGCGCTGATCGGCGCCGGGGTCGGGATCACCCCGCTGCGCGCGCTCGCCGAGGACCTCGACGGGGACGTGGTGGTCCTGCACCGCTTCCGCGCCGAGCCGCTCTTCGCCCGCGAGTTCGCCGTCCTGGCCCGCGAGCGCTCGATCGGCCTGGTTCCGCTGCCCGGCCGCCGGCGCGGACCGGACTCCTGGCTCGGGTCCGGCGTCGGGCCGACCGACGACCTGACGGCCCTGCTCGCGCGGGTCCCCGACATCGCCGAGCGCGACGTCTACCTCTGCGGGCCCGCCCCCTGGACCGACCTGGTCCGCCGCACCCTGCGCGCGGCCGGCACCCCCGCCGACCGCGTCCACACCGAGACCTTCGGATGGTGAGCTGAGATGCCGCCCGCCCGCTTCGACCGCGGCGCCCGCCGCCTCGCGCTGTGGGGCCTGACGACCGTCAGCACCGTCGTGCTCCTGTTCTCCTACCGCACCTCCACCTCGACCCAGATGCCCGCCGCGGCGGGCACCACCGGCTCGACGACGACGGGTGCCGCGGCGACCGCTCCGTCGTCGGGTACCGCCGCCACCGGCACCGCCAAGACCACCAGCACCTACACCGGCACGGTCACCGGCACCGCCGCGGACACCCGCTGGGGCCCGGTGCAGGTGAAGGTGACCCTCGCGAGCGGGAAGATCACCGCGGTCGACGTCGTCGAGGAACCGGACTCCAACGGCCGCGACCAGGAGATCAACGCCGCCGCCGTCCCGCAGTTGGTACAGGAGACGCTGCAGGCGCAGAGCGCGCAGATCGACATGATCAGCGGCGCGACCTACACCTCCGACGGCTACGTGACCTCCTTGCAGAGCGCGCTCGACCAGGCCGGTGTCGCGTGACCACCACGACGACCGCGGCGGCTCGGCGGGTCGAGCACGTGATGGGCATGCCGATCAGCCTCGCGCTGCGCGGGCGCCACACCCACGACGACGCCGCCGAGGCCGCCTGGGCCGCGGCGCTGGACTGCCTGCGCCATGCCGACGCGGTGTTCAGCACCTACCGCCCCGACTCGCTGGTCTCCGCGATCCGCCGCGGCGAGCTCGCGCCGGCCGACGCCCCCGCCGAGGTCCACGAGGTCCTCGCCATCGGCGCCCGCGCCGAACGCGCCACCGACGGCGCCTTCTCGCTGTGGCGCCCGGCCCTGGACCCCAGCGCCGTGGTCAAGGGCTGGGCGGTCGAGCGGGCCTCGGCGTACCTGCGCGCACTGCCCGACACCGACTTCTGCCTCGGCGCCGGCGGCGACCTGAT
>JAVXWR010000497.1:0-11880 GCA_032230725.1 Actinomycetota bacterium | reverse complement strand
ATGTTCGACGTGCGGCGACTTAGGGTGCTCTCCGAGGTCTCGACGCACGGCAGCTTCTCGGGTGCCGCCGCGGCCCTGTCGATCACCCAGTCAGCGGTCAGCCAGCACATCACCGCGCTGGAGAAGGAGGTCGGCGGCCCACTAGTCGAGCGGGGCACCCGCCCCGTGCAGCTGACCGAGGCAGGCTCCGCGCTCGCCCGGCACACGACGGGAATCCTGGCGCGCCTCGACGCCGCCGAGCAGGAGCTGGCAGTGATCGCGGGTCGACGCCGCGACCGTCTGCGCTTCGGCTGCTTCCCGACCGTGCTCAGCACGCTCATGCCGTCCGCGTTCGCGCGGTTCCGACGCTCGCACCCCGACGTGCGACTGACCGTCGTGGACGATCACCTGCACCGCCTCGTGCCGCGGATGGACGACGGGGAGTTGGACCTGGCGGTGATCTACGACCACGAGGCGCTGCCCGACGTCGGGGCACGTGCCCTCGTGCGGACTCCGCTGCTCGACGATCGCTTCCAGGCCGTCCTGCCCGCACAGCATCCGCTCGCGCGCCGGAAGGCCGCGCTGCATCTGCGCGACCTGCAGCGCGAACCGTGGATCGGCGGGGCGCCGAGCAGTGCCTGGTACCAGATCGTGCGCCACGCATGCCGGATCGCCGGCTTCGCGCCGGAAGCCGGGTTCGCCTCCGACGACTACATCGCCGTTCAGGCCCTGGTCGCCGCCGGACTCGGCGTCTCCGTCGTCCCCGGTCTGGCCGTGGTCCATCCCCTTCCCGGCGTTGCGGTCCGCCAGCTCGCTTCCGGAGCGCCGGTCCGTCGCATCTCCGCCGTGTGCCCGCTCGACGGCTACCGGAGCCCCGCACTCGACGCGATGATCGACAGCCTGCAGATCACGGCGAGAGCGATGGAGTCCTGATGCAGTTCGGCGTCCACCTACCAGTGGTCGACCTCGACGGTGCACCGCGCACGCTCGACCGACTGTCCACCTACGCCCGCCGGGCCGCCGCGCTGGACTTCCGATTCCTGTGCGCCAACGACCACCTGGTCTTCCGCAGGCCCTGGCTCGACGGACCGACCGCGCTCGCGGCGGTTCTGGGCGCTTCGGGCAGCATGACGATCGCCACCACGGTCGCACTGCCCGTGATCCGCGGGCCGGCGCAGACGGCCACGATGCTCGCGGCCTTGGAGACCCTCTCCGGTGGCCGGCTGCTCGCCGGCGTCGGGCCGGGATCATCCGCGGGCGACTACCGCGCTGCCGGCGTGCCGTTCGCCGAGCGCTGGAGCCGGTTCGACGAGGCCGTCAGGACACTTCGCGGGCTGCTCGGCGGCCACCGCGACGGCTTTCGCGGAACCTTCGACGCGACCGACGACGGGGAACCGGAGCCACGCCCGCCCGGCTCTGCGGGCCCGCCGCTCTGGATAGCGAGTTGGGGCTCCGAGGCCGGCCTGCGACGTGTCGCCGAGCTCGGCGACGGCTGGCTCGCGTCCGCGTACAACACCACCCCACCCGAGTTCGGGCGGGCGCTCGATCGGCTCGCGGCCGCCGGGAAACCCGCGACGACATTCCCGCACGCGATCGCGACGATGTGGTTCTACGTCACCGAAGCACCCCGCGCGGCCGATCGGGTCGTCGAGGAGATCCTCGCCCCACTGCTGGACCGGTCTCCCGAAGCGGTCCGTGCACTCGGGCTCCCCATCGGCTCCGCCGAACACTGTGCCGAGCGGATCGACGCTTACGTGGGGGCCGGTGCTCAACGAATCTTCATCTGGCCGGTGGCCGACGAGCTCCACCAGCTCGAGATCTTTCGCGAGAACGTCGTGCCACGCATCGCGGGAGCGCATTCGTGAACTGCACCCGCTGACCGAGAAGCCAGGTCAGGTCGGAACTCGGTAGGAACCGCTCGACGCTGCGTCCTCGGAGGGGTCGAGCACGCAGAACTCGTTCCCCGAGGGATCGGCGTACACGACCCAGCGCAGCCCCGCGGCCTGGTCGAGTCGGCGGGCGCCGAGGGCGAGGAGCGAGTCGTCGTCGAGGTCGTCGACGGTCGCCCGGCGCACGTCGAGGTGCAGGCGGTTCTTCCCGGCGTGCGGGGCGGGCTCCGGGCACAGCTCGAGGAGCGGCCCGACCCCGGCCGGGTGGCGCAGCGTCCGGACGCCGGGCGTGCCGCCGGCCGGGACCCATCCCGTCAGGGCGGCCCAGAACGCGGCGTCGCGGTCGGGGTCGGCGCTGTCGAGGGGCAGGGCCGCGATCGGCCCGGTCGCCCGGTACTCGGCACGCTCCTCCATGACGCAGAACGGGTTGCCCTCGGGGTCGGCGAGCACCACCCACGGCACCTCGCCCTGGCCGATGTCGACGTGGGTCGCGCCCAGGGCGAGGAGCTCGTCCACGACGGCGGCCTGGCGGCGATCTCCGAGGAGGTCGAGGTGGAGCCGAGGGGGGTCGGTCGCGGCGTCCGGGACGGGTTGGAAGCACAGGTCGAGCCAGGCCTCGTCCCCGAAGGGCAGGCGGAAACAGCCGGCCTCGATCGAGATCGGGTCCACTCCGAGCGCAGCCGCCCAGAAGCGCCCCAGGCGATGCGGGTCGCGGGCGTCCCACACGATGTTCTCCAGGTGCACGTCCCGATTCTCGCGTCCGGCGTGTGGCCGGGGAATCGTCAGGTTCCCGACAGCCGCGCGACCAGCGGGGCGAACTCCTCGATGAACGCGCTGTTGACGCTGACGTAGGAGACGCCCAGTTCGGTGCGGCGGCGTTCGAGCTCGGCGGCCATGTCGTCGACGCTGCCGTGGAGGATGGTCAGCGAGTCGTGCTCGATCAGGGTGTCCGCATCGGCGTCGACGAAGCGACGCATCCACGGCGGGACGTGCCCGCCGACCACGAAGATGTTCATCGCCAGCTCGAGGTCCCGGCCGTCCGACGCCGACCGGATCTCCTCGACGTGGGCGGCGAACTCGTCGCGGGGGGTCAGCACCCCGCCGGCGAGGGTCACGATGTCGGCCTTGGCCGCAGCGAGCCGGCGCGCCTTCGGCCCGCCCGCGGCGAGCATCACCGGGGTGTGCGCGTCGCCGTCGAGGCGCCGGACGTGGTCGATCGTCCGGGAGATCGAATCGAGCCGTTCCCCGCCGTTGCCGTAGGGCAGCCCCAGCTCCTCGGCCTGCTCACGCATCGAGGGCAGACCCGTGCCGAGTCCGAGCTCGAAGCGGCCGTCGGTGAGCGTGGCGAGGCTGTGCGCCTCCCACGCGGCCGCCCGCGCGGTCCGCAGCGGGCTGGCCAGCACGAACGAACCGACGCGCAGCCGGGTCGTGACCGCGGCGGCCATCGCGAGCGCCGCCGTCGGGGACGGCAGGTAGAGGTTGTCGGGGGAGAGCAGCGTCGAGTACCCGAGCTCCTCCGCGCGGCGGGCCGTGTCCCGCCACGTCGCGCCGCCCTGCTGGGCCGCGGCCACCACACCGAACCGGAATGCCGTCACCGGATGACCTCCGCGTCTCTCGTCGGACCGATCCAACCACCGCTGCCCTTAGGCGCGTGCCACCAGCCGGTCGCTCGACCCTCGCCGCGTGAGATGGCGGATCGCCACTGACGGAGTGCAATCCCACGGTCACGTTCTTCGCTCTGGCGGTCGACGGTGGGGAGGGCCAGTCCTTTCCACATCAAGAGGGGGGAATGGCATGTCCTGGAACAGCGAGGGCGACGCCGTGTTCAGAGGCGGCGGTGTCAAGGGCATTGCCTTCGGCGGCGCCCTGGAAGCATTCGCATCCGATCCTCGGTGGCCCATCACTCGGTGGGTCAACCTCGCCGGGGCCAGTGCCGGAGCGATCGTCGCCAGCTACCTGGCGGTGGGCCACACGGCGTCGGAGTGCATGACGCTCCTCCAGGAGACGGACTTCCGAGCCTTCGAGGACGTCCCCGGCGGACGCTTCACCGGGGCCATCACGTCACTGATCCGACGCGGATATGCCACGGGCGACTACTTCCGTGACTGGTTCGACGACGAGATCGGCTCGGCGACGTTCTCGCAGGTCCGGAAGGAGGACGACTCCGAGGGCGGCTGGCGTCTCAAGCTCATCGCCGCCGACGTGTCACGGAAACGGTTGCTCGTGCTCCCCGACGACCTCGTCGACTATCGCCGGCCGGGCTCGCAGAGACTGATCGACCCCGAGGAGTTCAAGATCGCGGACGCCGTCCGGATGAGCATGTCGATACCGTACTTCTTCGAACCGATCGTGCTCGAGGATCGGACCGGCTCGCCGTGCACCATCATCGACGGTGGCACGCTGTCGAACTTCCCGGTCTGGATCTTCGACGTCGATCCGTCCCGGGTCGGGAGGACGCCGAGCCGACCGACGTTCGGGTTCACCCTGGTGGGCGGGCATTCGGTCGGTGACCAGTTCGCTGACGTCGTTCGCCGAGCCCCCTGGCCGGTCCGGCTGGCCGCTGACATCTTCAGTACCGCTCAGGACGCCTGGGACGCGCGCTTCGCGTCCCACTCCACGTCCGTACGAACCATCGCGATCTCGGCCGGAGATGTCGGGACCACGGATTTCGACCTCACTACCGAGGCGCAAGGTGAGCTGATCGCGAACGGCCGGCAGGCAGTCCGGCAGTATCTCCGGGACTTCGACCCGGACACGTACGTCAACACCTTCGGCGCCAGTCTGAACGCGACCTAGACCCGCCCCGTCCGGCTCGGTCACGAGACCCGGGCAACCGGCTACGACGCGTAGCGGCTCGCGAGGTTGCGCGAGCCGTCATTCGTTCTGGATGTCGGAGATGAACCAGGCCGAATCGGGCGGGCAGCCGGCGGCGTCCGGCACGGTGGAACAATGGAGCCAGCCCCCTCGGGGCCGCGAAACCGCAGCTCGTCCGGAAAAGGAACCACAATGTCTTCCCCGTCGCTCGCCGCCCGAGCCGACACTTCTCTTCCCGAGACCCACGCCACTACCGAGGCGCGCACCGACGCGGCCCGGCCGGAATCCCTCGTGATCAGCGTTCGCGCCGACGAGCGCGGAGCCGGCGCGGCAGCGCGGTGGGCCGAGCGGGTCGGGGGAGGGGGCGCGACCGCTCTGGTCAGCAGCGACGCACAGCTCGAGAACCAGGTCGACGCCGCGGCGCGCGTCCTGGTGCTCGATCCCGGTCTGATGGCGGCCCGGCGGGGCTTCGGTGCCCGGGCGACGTCGCGGGAACGGCTCCGGCTGGTGTCGCGGCTCGCCGGTCACGCCGACCACGTCACCTGGGCCGCCACCGACGCCCAGGCGACCGAGTGGCTGCGGGGCGGCACGACCAGGGGCCGGTGACCAGGTGCTCAGTGGACAAGGGTGAGCAGGCCTTCGAGGCCACGGAGGAAGCCCGCGCGGACGCTGTCGACACCGTCGAGGTGGGCCCCGGTCATCGCGCCGTCGCGCATCATGACGAAGTGCTGGGCGGCATGTCCGGGCTCGCCGCGCTGCGGTGAGTTCCCGAAGACCCCCGTGAAGAGCCCGGTGAGCGTGGCCTCGTACCAGGCCCGGTGCTCGAGGACGACCTGGCGCACCGGGTCGGTGGGGTCGGGGTACTCCGCGGCGGCCTTGACGAAGGCGCACCCGCGGAACTCCGGCCGGGTGAGGTCGTCGGCGACGGCGGCGCCGAGCGCGCGCAGGGCGTCGACGGGCGACGGGGCGGCGCCGATGAGGGCCTCCGCGTCGGCGCGGTCGTGGGCATCGACGCCACGCAGATAGGCGACGACGAGGTCTTCCTTCGAGGGGAAATGGCGGTAGAAGGTCGCTCGCGTGGCCGGGGCCTCGGCGAGGATCCGCTCGACGCCGACCGCCCGGATCCCCTCCCGGTAGAACAACGCGCTGGCCGTGACCACCAGCCGGTCCCGGGCCTCGGACCGCCCCGGCGCGCGCGGGCTCCCGTCCACGGGGCGGGTCGATGTCGCCATGGGCCGACCGTAGCAGAAAGAACGATCGGTCTTGCTGTCGTCCACGCGGTGTGCCACGCTCGCCACCCGCCTCCGGAGAGAACGGTCTTTCTTCCTCGCGGGCACCTCGCCCACCCCTCGGAAGGACCCGTCATGACCACGACCACCGTGCCGGCCGCCGGCGCCGTCGCACCCGTGCTTCGTCGGCTCTACCTCGTGCGCTTCGGGTTCGCCCTGGTCTGGGCGGTCGTGCTCGTCGCGACCGCGTCCAGCATCGGACCCGTGACCGCGGCCCTGCTCGTGATCTACCCCGTGTTCGACGTGGCGGCGGCCGTCGTCGACGCCCGGTCCTCCCGGGCGACCCGGTCGAGATCGGGCCTCGCCGTGAACATCGCGGTCAGCGCGGTCGCCACCGTCGGTCTGGCCGTCGCGGTCACCTCCGGCGTCCCCGCGGTGCTGCGGGTGTGGGGGGTCTGGGCCGTCGCGGCCGGCGTCGTCCAGCTCGTCGTCGCTGCGCGGCGCCGCGGGCTCGGAGGCCAGTGGGCGATGATCGCCAGCGGCACCATCTCCACGCTGGCGGGGATCACGTTCTTCCTGCAGGCCGCCGGACCCGGCGCCTCGCTGACCACCCTGGCCGGCTACGCCCTGCTCGGCGGCGTGTTCTTCCTCGTCTCCGCGCTGCGCCTCGGCCGGAGGGCCGCACCTGGCGCCGGCGGGAGGTGACGAGCCCGGTGTCTCGAGGCTCCACGGATCCGAGCAGGACTCGACAAGCTGCTGTGAGTACAAGCCGACACTTGTGCTAGCTTCTCCTCGATCTCATTCCCCGAGGAGACCATGAGTGCCGATCCGGCCCCTGAGCTCGACCTGGTCCTCCGGGCCCTGGCCGACGCCAACCGCCGCGCCATCCTCGCCGCGGCTCGCTCCTGTCCGCGACCCGTCGGGGAGCTCGCCCACGCGGTGGGGCTGTCCCAACAGGCGACCTCGCATCATCTGCGGGTGCTCAGCGCGGCCGGACTGGCGCGCGGTACCCGAGAGGGCACGCGCCACCTGTTCGCGCTGAACACCGATGGGCTCGCTGCCGTACGCAGCTACCTCGACGGGTTCTGGCCCGACCGCCTCGCAGCGCTGAAGGCCGCGGTCGAAGGCGGGGCGAGCAGGAGGGAGGCCGATGGCTGAGTACGCCACCTCGATCGAGATCGACGCGCCGCCGACCCGGGTGTTCGACCACCTGGTCACCGAGGACGGCCTGACCGCATGGATGGGCCGGCACGCCGCCCTGACCCCCGAAGCCGGCGGGGAGTTCGCGGTCGACATCGCCGGCTACGCCATCCGCGGGCATTACCTGCACGTGGAGCGTCCCCACCGCGTGGTCGTCTCCTGGGGCGTCACCGGCAGTACGGACCTGCCGCCGGGCGCGTCGACCGTGGAGTTCCGGCTGACCGCGATCGCCGGCGGCACTCGCGTCGACCTCGTGCACTCCGAGCTGCCCGACGTCCGGCTCGACGGGCACGCCGACGGCTGGACCCACTTCCTGCCTCGCCTGCGGTCCGTCGCCGGCGGCGCCGACGCCGGCCCCGACCGCTGGCGACCGATCGACGACCGCGCCCCGAGCGCTTCGGGGCAGTCAGGAGCCCCCGGCATGACGGCCACCCCGTCGACGACGCCCTCCGACGCGAGCGCCACCGTCGAGCGCATCCGCGCGCTGCTCGCCGAGCACCCCACGACCCGCGAGGTGTCGATGTTCGGCGGGCTGTCGTTCATGGTCAACGACAAGATGATCGTCAACGTCCGTCGCGGCGGCGACCTGCTCGTGCGCGTCGACCCCCACCGATCACCCCAGCTCGTCACCGAGCACGGTGCGCGGCGCGCCGAGATGGGCGCGGGCCGTTCGATGGGACCGGGCTGGCTCGAGGTCCCAGCCGAACGCACGACGGACGACGACCAGCTGCGCTTCTGGTTCGACGTCGCCATGAGCTTCAACGTCCGGGCCGCCGCGTACCCCAGCCGCCGAGCACGAGGTCCCGCGCGCGCCGAGAAGCCGCGATGACACCCGAGCGACCGCGTGACCGCGGGGTGGCACGACCTGGAGCCCGCGACTGTCGAGCCCTCGACCCGGGGTGCGCGCCGCCGGCACGAGGACCGACCCGGCGACCCAGGCGCAGGTGCTCGCCGAGGCCCTCCGGGGTGAGGGGGCGGGCCACGAGGCCGAGGTAGCCGTCCGGCCGGACGCCGACCCCGTCGCCGCCGCGTACGTCGTGGGGCGCCCGAGAAGTCCGGCCCGAGGCCCGTGCGGACGGCGCTGTGGGCCCCTCGGCGCCGACCAGGAAGGCGGCACGCTCGACCCGCTCCCCGTCGGGCGTCCGCAGACGAGCGGCGACGCCCTCGACGTCCTGCTCGAACTCCTCACCCGTTCCGCGCAGCGCCTCGGCCCCGCCGATACCAGCAGACATTCCCCACCGACGGCGCTGACACGATCGGGTGAACCCAGACACCCGGATGCTGCCGGGCTGCCTACTCTCCCGCTCTGGACATTCGACGAGCCGCTGTCTCGGCCGGAGTGGAGAGCATCGACATGACGACTTCCCTCGCCGGAGTGCGGCCCGACGACGCGCGTCCCGGCGTCCTGGCCGGGCACCCGCTCGTGTCCTTCTTCGTCATCGCGTTCGCGGGCGCGTGGGTGGTGGAACTGCCGGTCGTGCTCTCCCGGACCGGCACCGGATTGCTGCCGTACACGCTTCCGCCGATCGTGGTGGTCCTGGCGATCGCGGGGGCGACGTTCACGGGCCCGACGTTGGCGGCGTTCGTCATGGCTCGGGTGACGGAGGGCCGGGAGGGCCCGAAGCGTCTGCTGCGCCGGTACGTGCAGTGGCGCGTGAAGCTGCGGTGGTACCTGTTCGTCCTGCTGGTCATCCCGGCCAGCGAGGTGCTCGGCGCGATCGTCCTGCCCGGGGTACTGGCGTCCTACCAGCCGGTGACGCTCGGACTGGTGCTCGGCTACCCGTTGGCGTTCGTCACGACGTTGGTCCTCGGCGGCCCGCTGGGCGAGGAGCCCGGCTGGCGCGGTTTCGCGCTGCCCCGCCTGCAGGTGGCGTGCGGACCGCTCGGCGGCGGCGTCGTCCTGGGCGTGCTGTGGGCCCTGTGGCACCTGCCCCTGTTCTGGTCCGGCGTGTGGACCCCGCCCAGCGTGGCGAACATCGTCATGTTCATCGTGATGATCACCCTGCTGACCGTCGTCATGACGTGGGTGTTCAACAACGCCCAGGGCAGCCTGCTGATCACCATGCTCATGCACGCGTCCTTCAACACGTTCGCGAACAAGGTCGTGGCGCCGCTCTTCCCCGCCCGGCTGCTGAACGACTACGGCCTGCTGCCCGAGCTGGTCGGGTTCGGTGCGGTGGCGGTCGTCGTCGTCGCGGCGACGCGGGGGCGGTTGAGCTATCGCCGGGAGCCACGGTTGCAGGAGCCACCGACGTCGCTCAACAGCTGAAGTCCACCTGCACCTGGTCGCCGTCGGCCGCGTTGCGCCGCACGATGTCCTGCAGCGACGTCGTCCCGTCGATGGTCTTCATGCCCACCCGCGTGAACGTCGACTCGTGGAACACGTTGGCGGCGAGCAGCGGATTGGTGAGCGCCTGGGTGAAGGCGTCGTAGGCGACCATGGTGGTCACCAGCTCGCCCATCATCCAGTAGCTCGCATATTCCTCGGCGAAGATCCCGACGTACCACTCGACGTCGTCGACGTGGTCGTAGAGCTTCTGCAGGCGCCGGACCAGGTCCTCGTCGGTGGTCAGCTCCTCGAAGCGGGTGAAGCGCTGCAGCCCGAACGCCTCGCGGTAGTCGTTGTAGGAGCGCAGCCGGGCCGTGCGCATGAGTTCGACGGTCCGTTCCTCCACCGACGGTCCGTCGGCGGGATCCGAGCGGTCGACGAGGAAGCTCGGGGTGTTGCGGAGCCCGATCTTGCCGGCGCGCTGGCGGGAGCACGCGGCCATGAGGGTCTCGACGCCCTCGGCGAGCACGAGCGGGTTGTTGTTGACCAGCTGCCACACCGGGACGGCGCGGCCGCCGATGCGGATGGTGTCCGGGGTGAGCTGGTGCCAACGGTAGAGGAGGTCGAACTCGACCGCGCACCAGTTGGGCCGGTTCCAGCGCTCGAGGTCGGCCAGGCGGGGCACGACCTGCAGCGGCAGGTCGAACGGTGCGATGTGGCGGATGTACTGCTCGACGACGAGCTTGAGGATCAGCACGATCATCGTGTTGCGCGCCGTCTGGAACACCCGGTCGTCGTCCCACGCCGGGTAGGTGGCCGCGAGCTCGTCAGCGATCCGGTTGTGCTCCCGGAAGAAGACCGTGTTCATCATCGTCTGGCCGATGGTGGAGTTGCCGTGCGGGAGGCCCACCGCGAAGAAGGTCGCCTTGTGCTCGTCGCTCGTCCCGTCGAGCAGCCGGTCGAAGAGGAACCGCTCGTCGTGCAGGCCGGCGAAGTCGGGGCGCACCCGCCAGCCCCCGGTGGCGTCGCGCTCCAGGAGGAAGTCGGGGAACTCGCGACCGTTGATCAGCTGGCTGCGCAGCCGCCCGCGCCGACCCCGCAGCTTCTGCGTCGCGTCCTCGGTGAGCCCGTAGATCTGGCACAGGTCGATCTCGTGGTTCGACGTGTTGCGTCGCGGGTCGGTCGGGTCGGTGCGCAGGAAGCTGTCGGTGAACCACTGGGCGAAGAACATGAACATCGCACTCGTGTCGTCCGAGGGAGTCATCGGGCCCTCGCGGCGGAACAGGCCGACGACGTCGGAGGCGGCCGGCCATCGGTCCTGGGTCGGGGAGTCCGCGGGCGGAAGGTGGCGCCCGGTCCAGCGGCGATCGGTGAGGGTGCGCCAGGTCGGATAGTCGGTGGCGAGGGTCAGCTCCCGCGGCCGCGGCGACGTGGCGTAACCGAAGTAGTTGACTGCGGCCTGGCTCCCGAGGCTGCGGACCACGGGAATCGCGCCGAGCAGGCGCATCACTGCCGGCAGCGCGTCACGGACCGGTGGAGGCAGCTCGGGCGTGGGCCCGGCGCGCAGGCGGCGGATGGCTCCTGGGATCAGCGCGCTCAGAGCGGACGGCAGCAACACAGACATGGACTTCCCCTCGTCGTCGTCCGACACTCACTCTTCGGCGTCGATAGGGAGATGCACAATGGTACATACGAGTGACGACATGCCGATCACAATGATTGGATGTCACACCTGGTCACCTACTGACGGGCGCGACTCGCCGGGTTGACAGCACCGGGTCGGGGCGCAGTTCTCCCACGGCGGGTCCGCACGGTGGGCATCGAGCCAGGAGTCGGTGGCGATGAGCGGGGCGATCACCCGCCACAGCGACGCGACACGGTCGCCGAGCTGGTCGAGGGTGCCGGTGCGTTCGCAGATCAGGTTGTGTCCGGCGACGGCGGTGATCAGCGAGCGGGCCAGTGCGGGGATGTCCACCTCGTCGCGCAGCAGATGGGAAGCTGCCGTCAGCTGCGCGGTGGTGGCGGTCTCGAGGTACCCGTAGTGCTCGGTGGCCCGGGTTGTGGGTACGCCCGGGTCGTTGAGCAGGCGGATGCCTCCGCGCACGATCGGGTCGGTGCTCATCAACTCCACCACCTGTTCGGTCTGCAGGATCAGGGTGTGGAGCGGGTCGAATCCGCGGGCGCGGACCGTGGCGCCCATGTCCCGCCAGGTGGCGGTCGTCGCCGCGATCACCGCGTCGGCCAGCGCCTGCTTGTCGTGGAAGTGGAAGTAGAGGGCTCCTTTGGTGACTCCGCATCGAGCGAGAATCTCTCGCAGCGGACTGCCGTGGTAACCGGAGGTGGCGAATTGTGTGCCGGCAGCGACCAGGAGGGCGTGGCGGGTCACCGTGGCCCGATGGGCGGGTCGGTCGTGCGACAGCGACCGGGCGTCGGGGGAGGGGCCAACTGGTTGTCGGAAGGTCACAGCTGACCGCCCCCTTCGGTTCGCCTGCCGACGGTA
>JAVXWR010000483.1:0-3313 GCA_032230725.1 Actinomycetota bacterium | reverse complement strand
TCGACGGCATGACCGACACGGACTTCGAGTGGTTCGAGTACAAGTACCCGGGCTGGTACGACCGGTACGGCAAGTGGTGGGAGAACTACAGCCGGCTGGCGAAGCCGAACGGCCACCACCCGATCGTGGCCGAGGACGTCGACTACGTGTACCCGCACCGCTGCTGGACCTGCATGGTCCCGTGCCTGGTGCGCGAGGACATGGTCGTCGACAAGGTGGACGGCCAGTGGCGCACGTACTGCCACGAGGCCTGCCGCTGGACGGACGCCGTGGCGTTCCGCCCGACCTACCAGGGCCGCGACACCCCGAACATGGGCAAGCTCGTCGGTCACCGCGAGTGGGAGACGCTGTACCACGGCTGGAACTGGGCCGACGTCGTCTCCGACATGGGCTTCGTCCGTGACGACGGCAAGACCCTCACGGCGCAGCCGCACCTCGATCTCGACCCGAAGAAGATGTGGACGCTCGACCACCTGCGCCGTATGGGCCCGGTGGCCAGCCCCAACGTCATCCTCAACGAGATGAGCGACTCCGACCGCGAGGCGTTCGTCGAGGACTACAACGCCCAGGGCCCGGCCGGCCGGCCGGCCGGCATCGGTGGCGAGGCCCTGAAGTCCTGATCAGGTCCGTCCTGACCGACGCCGCGTGACCCGCGGGGAGGGCCGGCCGTGCTCGGTCCTCCCCGCGGTACGCCGGGTCGCGCCTCGGCGCGGCCCGTTCTCATCCCGGGTGCCGTCCACGTCCGGTGGTCCTTCCCCGGCCGGGACCCGTCGTTGTCGCAGCCCCAGTCCAAGGAGTCAGTTGTCGATGGGTGACAAGCACCGGGTCCGCTTCGAGCCGGTCGGCATCGAGATCGAGGTCGACGAGGACCAGACGGTCCTGCGCGCCGCGTTCGAGCAGGGTGTGCAGCTGCCGCACGGCTGCAAGGAGGGGCAGTGCGCTTCGTGCAAGGCCTTCGTCCTCGAGGGCGACATGGACGACATCGATCTCGACCGCTACTCGACCTTCGCGCTGCCGGACATGGAGCGCGAGGAGGGGCAGACCCTCCTGTGCCGAGCGCACGCCTACGACGACCTCGTCATCGAGCTCCTCCACTACGACGAGGAGGTGCTCCGCTCCGGCTTGCCGGTGCGGAAGGGCACGGTCGAGGTCCTCGCGAACGAGCCGGTCACGCACGACATGCGCCACCTCGTCGTGCAACAGGTCGCCGGGGAGGACATCAAGTTCTTCCCGGGCCAGTACATGGACTTCTTCCTCCCGGACGGCGGCGAGAGCCGGTCGTTCTCCATGGCGAACACCCCGAACCGGGAGGGCCGGTTCGAGTTCGCCATCAAGATTTATCCCGACGGCCTGTTCTCGCAGTTCCTGGAGAACGAGGTGACGGTCGGGACCCGCATCGAGGTCGAGGCCCCCTTCGGCACCTGCACCCTGCGGGAGAACCGCACCTCCGACATCGTCTTCATCGGCGGCGGCGCCGGGATGGCTCCGCTGCTCGGGCTGCTGCGCGCGCTCGCCGAGAAGGAGGCCGAGCGGAAGGCCGTTTTCTACTACGGGGCCCGCACCAAAGCCGACCTCTGCTTCGAGAAGGAGCTCCGCGCCCTCGAGGGTGAGCTTCCCTCGTTCCGCTACGTGCCGGCCCTGTCGGAGCCCGAGGGCGACGACTGGGCGGGCGAGACCGGCCTCATCACCGAGGTCGTGCGTGCGCACGAGCCCGACCTGAAGGGCAAGGATGCCTATGTGTGTGGGCCGCCGCCGATGGTCGACGCGGCGATCGCCCTGCTGTCACAGTGCGGTGTGGATGAACGCAACATCTTCTTCGACAAGTTCACGACGACCGGAGAGCCCGAGGACGAGGGGAATACATGACCACAACCGAGAGCAGCAGCGAACGCAGCGTTCCGAAGCCGCAGTTCACCGACGCCGAGGCGGGGGCGAAAGAATTCCCCGACTCCGGACCGTCGGCGCGGCGCTACAACTACTTCAAGCCGGGGAAGCGCAAGCAGACCCACTACGAGGACGTCACCGTCGAGGTCCAGCCGGACCCCCGCCACTACCTGACCCAGGGCTGGATCTACGGCTTCGCGGACGGGACCGGCGGCTACCCGCTGACCTGGACCAAGCTCAAGGCGTGGGGCGTCGACGAGCCCGAGCCCCAGCGCGGCCCCGGGTCGGGCGGCAAACCAGTCGAGAACTGGCCCGCCCACGGGTGGCACGAGTTCCGTGACCCCAACGAGGAGTGGGAGCAGACGATCTACCGGAACAACGCCAACGTTGTCCGGCAGATCACCCAGAACGTCGAGAACGCCCGGCTCGCGAAGGCGTTCGAGCAATGGACCCCGAACTGGGTCCGTTTCGTGGAGCGCAACGTCGGCGCGTGGATGCACATCGAGCACATCCTCGGTCTGTACGTGTTCGCCGCGAACGAGCGGTCCTGCCCGACCAACATGCACAACACTGCGCTCGCGGTGAACAGTGCGCACAAGCTCCGCTTCGCGCAGGACCTGGCCCTGTACAACCTCACTCTCACCGAGGAGATCGAGGGCTTCGACGGCACCGCGCACCTTGACGCCTGGAACAACGACCCGGCGTGGCAGGGCGCCCGGAAGCTGTGTGAGGCCCTCACCGCGGTGGAGGACGACTGGGGCGAGGCGATCTTCGCGACGAACATCGTGTTCGAGCCGCTGATCGGCGAGCTGTTCCGGTCCGGCCTGGTCATGCAGGCGGCGGCCGGCAACGGCGACTTCGTGACGCCGACCGTGCTGGGCGCCGGCGAGGTCGACTACTCGCAGCGCGACCTGCGCTGGACCCAGAGGTGCTTCGGCCCGCTCACCCAGGACCGGGAGTTCGCCGACCACAACAAGCAGCTCATGAACGGCTGGCTGTCTCACTGGGTGCCGCAGGCCCTCGAGGCGGCCCGCACGATGCAGCCGCTGTGGTCGCAGCCGGACGCGAAGCCCCCGCGCTTCGAGGACTCCCTCGAGCGGGCGAAGAACCGTTTCGCCGGGATCCTCAGCGATCTCGGGCTGGATACCCCGAAGGAGCTGAGCCAGTGACGACCGAGAGCACCACCGCGCCGTTCGGCGAGCGGAACGCCACCGCGTCCAACATGTGCGGGTTCACCCTGATGAACAACCAGGTCGGCACGATCATCGCGGAGGTGCTGTCGCAGGTGCCGAGCGTGAAGGTCGAGCACCTGCCCTCGATGATCAGGGTCGACGGCGAGGGCAAGTTCGAGCTTGTGTACGCCGACGTCGACGAGGCTGCCGGCGAGGACGAGGACTGGTTCGGCGCCTCCGAGTTCGAGGAGAACATG
>JAVXWR010000454.1:0-2874 GCA_032230725.1 Actinomycetota bacterium | reverse complement strand
CCTGGGTAGTCGAGGGCCACCCAGCTCGTCGTCAGGCGGCGTACTCGCGGACCCGACGCAGGAACAGGTCGTGCAGGCGGGCGTCCCCGGTCTGCTCGGGGTGGAACGCCGTCGCCATCACCGGGCCCTGCCGGACCGCGACGACCTTCCCCGACGCCGCGCCTCCGACGCTCGACGGGACGCGGGCGAGCACGTCCACCCCGCGCCCGACCGACTCGACCCAGGGCGCCCGGATGAACACCGCGCGGACCGGGCCACCGCCGACGCCGGTCACCGACAGGTCGGTCTCGAACGACTGCACCTGGCGGCCGAACGCGTTGCGGCGCACGACGATGTCGAGCGCCCCGAGCTGGTGCTGGTCAGGTCGGCCGTCGATGGCCTCGCGGGCGAGCAGGATCATGCCGGCGCACGAGCCGAAGGCGGGCAGGCCCTCGGCGAGGCGCTCGCGCAGCGGGTCGAGCAGGTCGAAGGCCACGAGCAGCTTCGACAGCGTCGTCGACTCGCCCCCGGGCAGCACGAGTCCCGCGACCTGCTCGAGCTCGCCGGGGCGGCGGACGGGGCGCGGGTCGGCCCCGCAGGCCCGCAGCGCGTCGAGGTGCTCCGCGACGTTGCCCTGGAGGGCGAGGACGCCCACCGGAGGCCCGGCGGCGGTCATGGCTGCTCCGTCTCGCGCTAGCTGTCGGTCCGGTCGGGGAAGCGGGCCCGGTACTCGTCGAGGTGCTGGGTGACGCACATCCGCTGCTCCTGCTGGCCCTTCGCCTGCCCCATGCACTGGTCGAGGGTCATCCCCTGACCGAAGGTACCGGTCCCGAGCAGGGCGGGGACGACGACGGCGAGTCCCCACACCAGCCCGACCAGCCCGAGGGCCAGCCCGGCCAGGGCCGCCCCGCCGGACCGCTCCGGGTCGCGGAAGGCCTTCCGGGCGCCGATGGCACCGACCACGACCGCGGCCAGGCCCGCGACGAGCCCGACCCAGCCGAACAGCCACGCGCTCCCGGCGGCGATGATGCCGAGCACCAGAGCCGGGGTGCCCCACCCCTCGAGTCCCTTGCCCCGCGTGGAGCCACCGGTCGCGGGCTCGGTCGGACCGGCCGGGCGGGACGTCGTCATGCGCCCAGATCGTGCCATGGGGCCCCGGGCGGCCTGCGTCCGCCCGCGAGGTCAGGTCGCGTTGTCCGGGAACCGCTGGTTGAACTCGGTGATGTGCTGCGACTTGCACAGGTGCATCTGGAAGGCCCCGTTGGCCTGCTGCAGACACTGGTCCAGCGTGAGCCCGTCGCCGAAGTTGCCGGTGCCGAAGAGCGTCGGCCAGACCACCACGACGCCGACCACCAGCCCGACCGCCCCGAGCGTGAGCCCACCGAGCGAGGCGGCGCCGTCGCTGGCGAGGCCCTTCCACGCGCGGCGGGCGCCCAGGTAGCCCGCGACGACCGCGAAGAGCCCGAGCACGACGCCGGCCCAGCCGGTCCAGCACGTCCCCGCGGCCAGCACCCCCAGCACGAGCGCGGGTGCGCCCATCCCGAGGCGGCGCTCGGTGACCTCGGGGGCCTCGGCGCCCTCCGCGGACTCGTCGTCGGCGGCCCCGCGACGCCGGCGCACCTCGCGGACGACGGAGGCCGAGGCGGGTGCCGGGCCCGGCGTGGGCGCCGGGCGCGGTGCGGAGGTGGGTGTGGGGCGTGGTCCGGAGGCGATCCGGGGCAGGACGTCGGTGTCCGCTTCACCCGGACCGGCGTGCGTCGTGGCGGCCTGCGTCGGGCCGGCCCCGCGGCCGGGACCACCGTGCGGAACCACGCGGACCCGGCCCGCGCCCTCGCTCGTCTCCCCGGTCATCGTCGTGATCCTCCCAGCCGGTGGTCACCGTTATTCGACGGCCCCCGTCACCAGCCGCGGGTCGCCAGCTTCTCGGACTCGGGCATGTCGGCCGTCGTGCGCCCCACCATGGCCTCGCCGAGGCCCGCCGAGACCTTGGCGATGACGTCCGGGTCGTCGTGGAAGGTCGTGGCCTTGACGATGGCCTCGGCGCGCCGGGCCGGGTCGCCCGACTTGAAGATCCCGGAACCCACGAAGACGCCCTCGGCGCCGAGCTGCATCATCATCGCGGCGTCGGCCGGGGTGGCGATCCCGCCGGCGGTGAACAGCACGACGGGCAGCCGGCCGGTGTCGGCGATCTCCTGGACGATCGGCAGCGGGGCCTGCAGGTCCTTCGCCGCGGCGTAGAGCTCCTGGGTGTCCATCCGGGAGAGCCGGCGGATGTCGGCGCGGATGGCCCGCATGTGGCGCGTGGCCTCGACGACGTTGCCGGTGCCGGCCTCGCCCTTCGACCGGATCATCGCCGCGCCCTCGCCGATGCGGCGCAGCGCCTCGCCCAGGTTGGTGGCCCCGCACACGAAGGGGACGGTGAACGCCCACTTGTCGATGTGGTGCGCCTCGTCGGCCGGGGTGAGGACCTCGGACTCGTCGACGTAGTCCACGCCGAGGGACTGCAGGACCTGCGCCTCGACGAAGTGGCCGATGCGGGCCTTGGCCATCACCGGGATGGACACCGTCTCGACGATCCCGGAGACCATGTCGGGGTCGGACATGCGGGCGACCCCTCCGTCGGCCCGGATGTCGGCCGGGACGCGCTCGAGGGCCATGACGGCGACGGCGCCGGCGTCCTCGGCGATCCGCGCCTGCTCCGGCGTGACCACGTCCATGATCACGCCGCCCTTGAGCATGTCCGCGAGTCCGCGCTTGACTCCTCGGGCTTCGGACGAGGTGGACGGGTCGGGGCGGGTCACGGCTGTGCCTCCATCAGCGAGGGGCCTCCATCAGCGACGATGGCGGGACGCCCCCGATGCTAGACGCGACCTCCGACGCCGTCAGGCGCCCGGG
>JAVXWR010000277.1:0-8195 GCA_032230725.1 Actinomycetota bacterium | reverse complement strand
CTCACCACATCTTCGTCAGTCAGGAGTTCAGCGTCGTCGGCGCTGATTGAACTGACGGCACGTGGTCGGCATGTAGACCTGAACCGAGGACCAGCATGCCGCCGGGGCCCAGTGGCGCGGGAAGGCGGTCGACGACTCGGGCGAGGGTGTTTGGGGTCAGCAGCGCCAGTGATTGCCCGCGCCGAAGATGAGATCGAACGGCCTCCCGTGAGGTCGAGCGCCGCGCGAAGTCGGTGGAGGTCCCAGCCGGGGTCCGGGTGGCTGCGGGCCTCGTCGGCGCGGCGGACGCTTCGAGGCCGACCCGGCGGCGCAGTCGCCGGGGTCCGCGAGGGGCGCAGCGACGCGACGGGGCGGCAGCCGACGTCGAGCGCGACGCGGGGTGGCGCTGGACGTTGGGGCCGGCGGTCGTGGTCAGCGTGCCGGGAACTCAGCCGTGGCATCGCCCTGGTCGATCGATTGCTGTTTCCCGCGTCCCGGAAGGAGTCCGGTGCAGACTCTGCGACCCACGCGTCCGAGTCGAGCCGGCCAGCGGCCCGGTCCCCTGGGCGGCCGGCCCCGCATGATCACCACGCCGAGCACCGCCACCGCCGCGTCGCGCCGCTCCCTGCTGCCCTGCCCAGCGGCTCCTCTCGTGCCCGACCCACCGGCGGCCTCCAGAGTGCGGCGGGACTCAGCGGGGTCATGGCTGCTAGCCGGGAGCCGCGGGTGTCGCTAGCCGGAGGCGGACGTTGCCCTTGGCGCCAATGACCATGGACGCAAGAGCGGCCATCGTTGGCAGGCATGACGTACTCGACGGTGCGGCCGACGGGCCTTGAGAGCCAGGCCACGACCGCACCAGCCCCCAGCTACATCCCCGACAAGCGTTCCGCCGACTGCCTCGACGATTCGCCGGCCGAGCGCGGACGGCTGGGTGTGCCCCGCCAGGTCGCGTTCTGGCTGCTGGCGGTCGTGTTCACGGCCACAATGCTCGGCACCACCTTGCCGACCCCCCTGTACGTCATCTACCAGGCCCAGTGGCACTTCTCCGCGGGCATCGTGACGGTGACCTTCGCCGTCTACGCCGTTGCGGTCCTGGCTACCTTGCTGCTGGCGGGGCGAGCCTCCGACCAGGCTGGGCGTAAACCGATGCTGGCCGTGGCCCTCGGGGCCAGCGCGGTAAGCACAGTCGTGTTCATCCTGGCCCCCAACGTGGAAGTGTTGTTTGCTGGGCGGATCCTGTCTGGGCTGTCCGCAGGCCTGATGACCGGCACGGCGACAGCTACGCTGACCGAGCTGATCCCGGCCTCGGCGAGCCGCCGGGGGTCACTCGTGGCCACGGTGGCGAATATGGCCGGTCTGGGTCTCGGCCCTCTTATCGCCGGGTTGTTCGCCCAGTACGCGCCCCACCCCACGATCCTCGTGTTCGAGGTGTACTTGGCGGTGCTGGTAGGTGTGGGTGTGTGCTTGTTCCTCGTTCCCGAGACGGTCAGGCCGCGCCAGCGCCCCACCGTGCGCTTCACCGGCCTTGGTATCCCCGACCGGGGCCGGAGTGAGTTCGTCGCGGCCGCCGTGGCCGGGTTCGCCGCCTTCTCCTTGCTCGGGCTGTTCTCCGCGCTGGCGCCCAGCTTCCTGGGGACCGTGCTGCATCAGACCAGCCACGCCGTCCAAGGTGGCGTTGTGTTCCTGCTGCTCGCAGTGGGAGCGCTCACTCAGGTCCTGCTGTCCCGATTCAACAGCCACCACGTCGTGGTGGCTGGCCTGGCCCTGTTCCTGGTCGCGCTAGCCCTGATCGTCGCGGCCCTGGCCCAGGCCGGGATGGCCCTCTTCGTCATCGGGACGATCGTGGGAGGGGTGGCCGTGGGTGCCGTCTTCCTGGGCAGCCTCGCCACGGCCAATCGCCTGGCCCCGCCCGGGCGGCGCGCTCAAACGATATCCACCTTCTTCGTGGCGTGCTATACCGGCCTGATCATCCCTGTCATCGGCGTCGGGGTGGCCTCCGGCTTCATCGGAGACTTCCGGGCCGTGCTCGCCTTCTCTATCCTGCTCGCTATTCTGTGCATTTTATCGCTCGCGAGCATTCTAAAAACTGACTAGTACGTGTCTGCCGGACCGTGCAACGTGCCATGCATTCACACGCATGTGCAACATCGACGACCTTGGACTGAGAACTATGGCCGACAGCATTACCTCGCTCGCCGCTGCGGCGGACACCGACGCCGACTTTGAGCGTCTCGGCCTCACCCGCGGCCACATCCAGGTCTGGGAGGACGGCGCCCGCACCGACGGGCGCGGCGGGACCTACGAGTGGTGGTACTTCGACGGCCACCTCGACGACGGCGCCACATTGGTCGTGGTCTTCCTCACCAAGCGGGACCTGAACACCCCGGGCGGCCCACTGGAGCCCACGATCATGCTCGACCTCGACCTGCCCGACGGCACCAGCCGCCAGCTGCGCCAAACCTTCGACATGACCACCTGGTCGGCCGCCACCGACCGCGCCGACGTCCGGATCGGACCCCACCGCTTCTCCGGCGACCTGCACACCTACCGGATCACCGCCGCGCTCGAGGACGTCACCGTCGACGTCACGCTGACCGGACAGGTGCCGCCATGGCGGCCGGGGACCGGAGTCACTCGTGTCGGATCCGGCCGGAATCTGGAGTTCTGCTGGCTGCCGGCCGTCCCCCAGGGCCATGTCGCTATCGACTACACCGTAGGCGGCACATCACACACAACAACCGGGACCGGATACCACGACCACAACTGGGGAAACGTGGCAATGATGAAGATCTTCCACGATTGGTACTGGGCACGCGGCAAGGCCGGACCGTACTCGGTGATCACGTCGTTCATCACGGCCCACGCGAAGTACAACTACACGCCGCTACCGGTCTTCATGGTCGCGAAGGACGGACAGATCATCGCCGACGACCCCCAGAAGGTGACCTTCTCGACCGAGAACGTGCACACCGACAGGGTCACCGGAAAACCGGTCGCGGATATCACCCGCTACACCTACCGGGACGGGCTCGAGCGCTACGTCGTGACATTCACCCGGGCCGAGTACCTGGTCCGAGAGAAGATGATCGACCAGGTTCACGGACTCAAGCGGCTCGGCGCACGCATCGTGCGGTTCGACGGGGCCTACCTGCGCTTCGCCGGAGACGTTCACGTCGAACACGTCCGGGCCGGCGAGCTGGTCGACGAGGCGCATGATCGCGGGATCTGGGAGCTGATGTACTTCGGCCATGCCCGCCCACCGGCGTTCTGACTGTCCTCGCTCAGGAATCGCCGCGAGAGCACGGCGGGAAGCCGAGGGCAATCACTTGAGGTAGTCCAGTACCGTCAACACCGGCCCCACCCAGAGCCGGTGCTCTCAAGCCCGTACCTCCGCGGACATGCCGGGGCGGTTCACGTTCCGCACCACGCGCGACGTGGAGTCCGACCGCGGCGATCCGCCACAAGCCTCGGGGACATACAGCAGTGCTGCGTACGGATGGGCTCGCCCGGGCGCGGCCGGAGCGAGGATCGAGGCGCTCGGCCCCGATAGGTCAGCGATACAAGCGTCCGGTAGAGCGGTCGGCCCCGGGGGCTGGTGAACGTCGAGTCGGCCGTGATGTCGGTCGGGTCAGATGAGCGCGATGCCGTACTCGGCGAGCCAGGTGTTGACCTCGAGTAGGTACGAGGCGGACGCGGTCGGCCCGGGCTGCACGGGCATGAGGCCGGGCAGGCGGGGGTCTTTGCCGAAGGCGGCGGTGAGCGCGGCGTGGTCGACCAAGGCGAACAGCGGCGCGTCGGGCCTGGCGAGCAGCGCGGCAAGCCGGGAGGTGATGGCCTGCTCGTAGTGGCTGTCGGCGGGGCCGGGATAGATGCTCTTCCGGCGTTCCACCACGGGCGCGGGCAGCAGGTCGGTGACGGCCTGACGCAGGAGGCCTTTCTCCAGGCCGCCGGCGGTCTTCACCTTCCAGGGAACATTCCAGACGTATTCGACGAGCCGGTGGTCGCAGAAGGGCACACGCACCTCGAGGCCATGCGCCATGCTGAGCCGGTCTTTGCGGTCGAGCAGCATCGGCAGCCAGCGGGTCAGGCCCAGGTGTAGTACTTCACGGGTACGGCGCTCGACGTCGTCCTCTCCGGGCAGACGTGGGACTTCGGCGAGAGCGTCGGTATAGCGCTGGACCGCGCGTTCGGCGGTGCATGCGCTGTCCCGGACCTCGCGGCGCAGCACCGGGTCCCAGGAGCCGCCGACGGCCCAGGGGAACGTGGCGGCAGTCATCATCGCGGGCTCGTGGTACCACGGGTAGCCGCCGAACACCTCGTCGGCCGACTCCCCGGACAGGGCCACCGTCGATTGCGCCCGCACTCCTTCGAACAGCAGGTACATCGAGGCGTACATGTCCCCGATCGTCGGCAGGTCGTGCGCGTGCAGCGGCGCCTCACTGGCGGCGATCAAGCCGTCGGCGGTGAGCAGCACTGTCGAGTGGCGCGAGCCGATGTGCTCGGCGACCTGGCGTGCGAAGGGCTCGTCATAGCTCGGGCGCAAGTGGTCCGGGACGAATCCGACGTCGCTGCCCGCGAAGTCGACCGACACGGTCGGCAGCGGAGCGCGGTCGGCGAGCCGCCGAGCGGCGAGCGCGCTCAGGGCGCTGGAGTCGAGACCTCCCGACAGCAGCGTGCACACGGGCACGTCGGCCACCAGTTGCCGGGCCACGACGTCTTCCAACAACCCGCGAACGGTCGCAACCGTGGTGTCGACGTCGTCGGTGTGCTCAAGGGCAGCGAGTTCCCAGTACCGCGCGGTGGTCAGAGCCCCTCGGGTGACGGTCACCGTGGTGCCCGGCAGCACCTCGTGGAGTCCCCGGAAGATGCCGTGCCCCGGGGTTTTGGTGCCCGGCGGGGCGAAGAGCTCCGCCACGCCCTCCGCATCCAACTGCGGGGTGAACCCGGGGTGAGCGAGGACGGCTTTGGGCTCGGACCCGAACAGCACCCCGCTCGGCCGCGGAGCGTAGTAGAGCGGCTTGACGCCGAGCCGGTCCCGAGCGAGAAGCAGCGTCTGCGCGGCGTCGTCCCACACCGCGAACGCGAACATACCGTTGAGGTGAATGACGCAGCCCGCGCCCCACTGCAGATAGGCGTGCAGCAGGACCTCGGTGTCGGAACGGGTGCGGAAGCGGTGGCCGTAAGAGCCCAGCTCGGCTCGCAGCTCGGTGAAGTTGTAGACCTCACCGCTGAAGGTCAGCACGACCTCGCCGCGCCGGTGCGCCCGCATGGGCTGGGCACCGCCCTCGACGTCGATCACCGCGAGCCGCGTGTGCCCCATCCCCGCGGAGGCCGACAGCCACACGCCGTGCGCGTCAGGGCCCCGGCAGCCCAGAGTCTCGGTCATTGCTTCCACGACCTGACGCTCGCCCCGCAGGTCTCGCTCGTAGTCGACCCAGCCGGTGATGCCGCACATGCCAACGTCCCTTCCGATCCGCTGGGACGACGGGCGTGCGCCCCGGTCTGCTCGACGCTCGTGCCACCGCCTCGAGGAGGTTGGCGACGGCCTCTAGACCATTGTGGAAGCTCACGTAGTCGATCTTCGTGACGCTCGACAGCCCGACCGAGCCGACTACCTCCGGATCCCCGGTAGTCGGCGGTTCACGCCGCTGGCCTGCTCGACCGCGCCCGGCGTCAGGGCTGGACTCTGGTGGCCTCTGAGCACGGCGTCGACACCTCCACTCCGGCCGGTGAGGCGATGCCCGATGTGATGGCCGCGTTCGGTCAGCTGGAGCGCCGCCGCCATCGTCGGTGCAAGACAGTGCCCGCCTCACATCGCTGATGCGAGGGGTCGTCGTCTCGGACAGAGGTCCTTATCGGAGGAGTTCTCCGGCCCAAGTGCCGTGGGCGGTACGGGCGGCCACAGTGGTCCAGGCGGCCAGCAGAACGATGAAGAGGACGGTCGCGACAACGCGGAACAGGTCGGCCCCGCTTGAGCCCGCCAGGGCGGACGTGCCCGTCACGACGGTGCCGACGGGGAACACGAACGACCACCAGCTGAGGCTGAAGGGCAACCCGCGGCGCGCGGTGCGCACGGTGATCGCGACCGCCAACGCCGCCCACATCATGGCAAAGCCCCACACAGGCAGTCCGTAGATCAGCCCCAGCGCCCGAGCCGCCGTCGCATAGAGGGCCGGCATCCCCAACCGCGCTTGGTCACCGAGGTTGTTGGCGGCGGTGACCGACTGGCCCAGCGGTCCGAGCACGATCCACAACGTGGGCACCGCGGCGGCCGCGCCGACCTTGAACCGAGCCAGCCTGGCCCACAGCAGGGTGATCACCACGACGCTGGCCAGCAGACTGAGGCCGAACATGGCATAGCAACACTCGAGGAGGGTCGAGCGCAGTTGCCCGGCCGGGGTGTGAGGCACGAGCGAGGCACCGGTGGCCGCGCTGACCATCGGCGGCACGATCGGCATCAGCCAGCCGCCGAACGCGCCATCCTCGCGCACGTCGTGCCGGGTAAATGTCAGATACGGCAGGGCGCCCGCGCAAGCCACCCCGATAACCGTCCCCAGCAGCCACAGGACCCAGTCGATGCCGACCGCCGCGCGGGCCCCGATGAGGTCCGCCCCAGCAGCCAGTGTGGCCGCGCCGAAGGCCAGCAATGCCATCGGTACAGCACCGTAGAAGTGCGCCATTACAGGATCCGTGGCGTGGCGGCGAGCCCGGTCCGGGAACCAGACCCAGTGGCCGACCGTGGCGGCGCTCACGGCGGCCAGTAGTAGCCCGGCCAGCACCCACACCACCTCGGCGAACACCCGTTGTCCTGTCACCTGGATCGGCAGGTCGACCGCCGCAGTGGCGACAATCGAGGTGCCCATAACGGTGGCGAACCAATTCGGTCCGATATCGGCGAGCGCCCGTCGCCGATCGTCAAGGGCGCCGACCGCCCGGCGAAGGTCAGGAGGGGTCGCGCTCATATCCTGGCGTCCCTACTCCGGCCAGTCGGAGTCGAGGATGACGTCGACGAAGTTGCCGCGCTGGAAGCCGGGGACGTAGTGCTCTAGGACGTCGGCCTTGACGTTGCCGAACGTGGTCTCCGGCCGCGGGGCAATGCCTTCGGTGAAGGCCCGCAGGATGTCGTGCTTGAAGTCCCGCCGGGGGTGCAGCGCGACGATCTCGGCGCGGTCCGCGTCGGCGACGTCGTGGTAGCCGATGCCGAGCACGTCGTACTCCACGCCGGCTGTGACCAGGGCGACCTCGGGCTCCATGAACTCCGGCACGCCGGGCGTAGTGTGCAGTGCGATGGCCGTCCACACCCGGCGGACGCTGTCCTCGGGGATGGCGTGGTCCTGCAGGAACCGGCGGGCCTCGTCGGCAGAGTCGATCTCGAAGCGCCTCCCGCTGCCGCGGAACGGCTCGTTCAGCCCGAGGTCGTGGAACATCGCGCCGATGTAGAGCAGTTCGGGGTCGTAGCTGAGGCCGCGGTTGCGGCCCTGCAGGCTGCCCCAGAAGTAGACCCGACGCGAGTGGTGGTACACGAGGTCGGTGGTGGCGGCGCGCACCAGGTCGGTGGCTTCGCGGGCCAACTTGGTTGCGGGGACGGTTACCCCCGCTGCGGTCTGTCCGGACACTGGCATGACGCTCCTCAGGCAGCGGAGGCTCCGTATCGGGCGCCTCCGGCTCGGCATTGGTGACAGGTCGACTGTCGCCGACGGCCGGAGCGCCGTCGTCGGGACCAGCGGGTAATCCGCCTTCCCCCTAGCAGGAAGCGCAGTTCTCGGGATAGCGGGTGGTTCGCTGTCCAACCGCACTTTCGGCGGCCGGACAGCCTGAACAGCTCGCCGTGGAGCTCACCGGCGCCCCGGCTGGCAGGCAGAGACGACCTACAGCTGGCGGGACGCGGGACCTCCCGCTGCCCGGGGAGACGATGGCCCATCGCACGGCGACTCTGGGGGTGGGCCAGTTCGCTAGGAGCGCTGATGTCGACGAACGACTCACCACCATCCGCGCGGCCATACTCGCCGCATGCTCACCCAGCACGCGGCGACCGCCCTGATCAACGGTCCCCCTCACCCGGGCCGCGGGCCGCCAGGGTCGGCGCCAGTGCCCGGCGTGTTGCGAGCCCCTATCCGGGCGCTCCGCCCAGTACGCCTACGGCACCCTGCGGATGGCCGTCGACCACGCCCAACGCCACGGCTACGTGTCCCGCAACGCACCTTGACGCGGGCCTG
>JAVXWR010000430.1:0-3450 GCA_032230725.1 Actinomycetota bacterium | reverse complement strand
TGACCTCGGTCGACGCCCCGCCCATGACGCCGGCGAGCCCGATGGGGCCGGAGTCGTCGCAGACCGCGACGTCGTCGGGGTCGAGCGCCCGGCTCACGTCGTCGAGCGTCGTGAGCTTCTCGTCGGTGCGCGCCCGGCGGACCACGACGTCGCCGGTGATGCGGGCCGCGTCGTAGGCGTGCATGGGCTGGCCGAGCTCGAGCATCACGTAGTTGGTGACGTCGACGGCGAGCGAGATCGGGCGGATGCCCGCGAGCAGCAGGCGCCGGCGCATCCACCACGGGGTCGGCGCGCTCGGGTCGAGCCCGGTGACCCGGCGGGCCGCGAACCGACGGCACCCGGTGTCGGGCTCGACGCGCACCGGCCACGCCGATCCGCTCGGGGCCGGGAGCCCCTGGTCGACGGCCGCGGGGTCGCCGAACCCGGCGTCGTACGCGCAGGCGAGCTCGCGGCCCATCCCGCGGATCGACAGCGCGTAGCCGCGGTCCGGGTTGACGGCGATGTCGAGGACCGCGTCCGGGGCCGCCGGGTCGAGCCCGAGCAGCCCCACGGCGTCGTCGCCCGGGTCGGCCGTGCCCGGCGGCAGCACGAGGATGCCGGTGTGGTCATCGCCGAGCCCGAGCTCGTCGAGGGCACAGATCATCCCGTCGGACACGCGCCCGTAGGTCGTGCGGGCCGCGATCCCGAACCCGCCGGGCAGCGTCGTCCCCGGCAGGGCGGCGACGACGAGGTCCCCGACGGCGAAGTTGGTGGCGCCGCAGACGATCCCCTGGGGCTCGTCCGGCGACGACCCCCGCGAGCCGACGTCGACCCGGCAGAACCGGATCGGCTTCTTGAACTCGGTGAGCTCCTCGATCTCCAGCACGCGCCCGACGACCAGCGGTCCGGTGACCGGCTCGAGCGGCGCGACGTCCTCGACCTCGAAGCCGACGCGGATCAGCGCCTCGGCGAGGTCGTCCGCGGCGGGGATCCCGCCGTGGTCGGCGAGGGCGACCGGCTCGACGAGCCAGGAGACGGGGACGCGCACGGTCAGGCCTTTCGCAGGGGTCGTCCGGGACGGGAGACGGCGGGGGTCAGGGCTCGACGGCGAACGCGCTGGTGAAGCGGATGTCGCCCTCCACCATGTCGCGCATGTCGGGCAGGCCGTTGCGGAACATCAGCGTCCGCTCCAGCCCCATCCCGAAGGCGAACCCGGAGTAGACCTCGGGGTCCACCCCGCAGGCCCGCAGCACGTTCGGGTCGACCATCCCGCAGCCGCCCCACTCCACCCAGCCGGCGCCGCCCTTGCGCTGCGGGAACCACACGTCGGGCTCCGCGGACGGCTCGGTGAACGGGAAGTACGAGGGACGCATCCGGATGCGCGAGTCGGGGCCGAACATCGCGCGGGCGAACGCGTCGAGGGTGCCCTTGAGGTGGGCCATCGTCAGACCCTTGTCGACGGCGAGGCCCTCGACCTGGTGGAAGACCGGGGTGTGCGTCGCGTCCAGCTCGTCGGTGCGGAAGGTCCGCCCGGGGCAGACCACGTACACCGGCAGGTCGCGCTCGAGCAGCGTGCGGATCTGGACGGGCGAGGTGTGGGTGCGCAGCACCTGCTTCGCCGCGGCCGGCTCCACGTGGAAGGTGTCCTGCATGGTGCGGGCCGGGTGGTCGGGCAGGAAGTTCAGCGCGTCGAAGTTGAACCACTCCGACTCGACCTCCGGGCCCTCGGCCACCTCCCACCCCATCGCCACGAACACGTCGGCGATCCGCTCCGAGGTCTGCGTGAGCGGGTGGCGGCTGCCGCGCGGGTGCCGCTCGGTCGGCAGCGTGACGTCGACGGCCTCCTCGGCGAGCACCCGCTCGTCGCGCTCGATGAGCAGGACGGCGTGGCGCGCGTCGTAGGCGGCCTGGACCGACTGCCGGGCCTCGTTGACCCGCTTGCCCGCGTCGGCCTTGGCCTGCGGGGGCAGCGACCCGATCTCGCGGCGGGCGAGCAGGACCGGCGAGCGGTCCCCGAGGTGCGCGGGCTTCAGGGCGGTGAGCGCCTCGAGCGTCGTCGCGCCGGCGAACGCACTCGTCGCCTCGTCGCGCGCCGCCTCCAGGGTCTCGGGGGACAGCGCGGAGACCTGCTTGGGGTCGAACGAGTCGTTGGTTCCGGACATCGCGGGTGGCTGCTGCTCCTGCTCAGGGACGGTGGGGGTGGAGTCTATCGAGAGGTCCCGGCGGCGACCTGCGCCCGCACCGACGCGTAGAGGCATACCGCCGCCGCCGTCGCGAGGTTGAGGCTCTCGGCCCGGCCGCGGATCGGGACCCGCACGCGGGCGTCGGCGGCGGCCGCGAGGTCGTCGGGCACGCCGTGCGCCTCGCTGCCGAGCACCCAGGCGGTGGGGCCGGCGAGCAGGTCGTCGGTCGCGGGGCCCAGCTCGGTCTCCGCGCCGCCGTCGGCGACCACGACGCCCAGCCCGGCGACCCGCAGCGCGGCGAGGGCCACCTCGGTCGAGCGCTCCGTGAGGACCGGCAGGTGGAAGAGGCTCCCCATGCTCGCGCGGACGCACTTCGGGTTGTACGGGTCCACGGCGTCGCCGGTGAGCACGACCGCGTCGGCGCCCGCGGCGTCGGCGGTGCGGATGACGGTCCCCGCGTTGCCGGGGTCGGCGACCCCGGCGAGGACGGCGACGAGCCGGGCCCCGCGTAGCGCCTCGGCCGCGTCGGGGTCGTCGCGGCGGCACACCAGGACCAGCCCCTGCGGGTGCACGGTGTCGCTGAGGCTCGCGACCGCCCGGTCGGTGACGAGGGCGGTGCGGACGCCGGCGGCCCGGGCCCGGATCAACAGGTCGGGCTCGCGGTCGGCCACCGCGTCGGTGACGAAGAGGTCGACGACTGCGCCCGGATCGGCCTCCACCCGGGCGAGGGCGTCGTACGCGGGCCGCACCCCCTCGACGAGGAAACGCCCGGTGTCCTCGCGCGCCGCGCGCCGCAGCAGCTTGCGGGCTGCCGCGACGCGCGGGGTGCGCTCGGTGAGCACAAGGGAGTGCTCGCTCAGGCGGCGGCCCCGTCGTCGCTGGACGACGACGCGCCCTTGGGGACGTCCGCCACGGCGGCACGGGCGGTCTCGACCAGCGCGGTGAAGGCCGCGGCGTCGGACACCGCGATCTCCGCGAGGTTCTTGCGGTCGATCTCGACGCCGGCGAGCTTCAGGCCCTGCATGAACCGGTTGTAGGTCATGTCGTTGGCCCGGGCCGCGGCGTTGATGCGGGTGATCCAGAGCTGACGGAAGTCGCCCTTGCGCTGCTTGCGGTCGCGGTAGGCGTAGGTCAGCGAGTGGAGCTGCTGCTCCTTGGCCTTGCGGTAGAGCCGCGAGCGCTGCCCGCGGTAGCCACTGGCGGCCTCGAGAACCGTACGGCGCTTCTTCTGGGCGTTGACTGCGCGCTTGACGCGTGCCACGTCGTCCTGCCTTAGAGGGTGTCGGGG
>JAVXWR010000393.1:0-6094 GCA_032230725.1 Actinomycetota bacterium | reverse complement strand
CCTCGCCGTCGAGACCGTCGTGGTCGGTGATCCGTCGGATCCACCGCCGCCGGACGGCCACGTCGGGACAGTTCGACAGGATCGCGGCGTCCTTGATCGGGATGGCCTCCTGGTAGGCGAACCGGTTCGCGACCCAGCCCTCGATCTGCTCGCGCGAGAGCTCCCCGTCGTTCATCCGCACGTGGAAGGGGTGCGCCGCGTGGTAGCGCTCGGCCTGCGAGCGCAGTCGGTCCACCAAGGTCGTCACGCCAGAACCTCCAGGCCGTCGATACCGATCTCGACCCCGGCGCGCTCGACGGCCGCCCGCTCGGGCGAGCCGTCGCGCAGGATCGGGTTCGAGTTGTTGATGTGGACCAGGACGGTGCGCGGCACCGGCAGCCCCGCCAGGCGCTCCAGCGAGCCGCCCGGGCCCGCGAGGGGCAGGTGCCCCATGTCGCCCGCGGTCTTGGTGCCCAGGCCCTGGGTGATCAGCTCGTCGTCGGCGAACGCGGTGCCGTCGATCAGCAGGGCCGACGCGCCCTCGCAGGCGTCGAGCAGGGCCGGGACGACGTCGGCGACGCCGGGTGCGTAGACCACGGCGCCCCCGGTGCTGCGGTCGTGGAACCGGAAGCCGATGACGCGCCCGGGGTCGTCGGCCGAACCGACCTCCGCGAAGCGGGGCTCCTTGCCGGTCGGGAGGTCGACGGCGGTGTAGGAGAGGTCCTCGGTCAGGGCGACCTCGACGCCGGGCTCCACCGGGACGACCCGCACGGGACAGTAGCGCTCCAGCGTCGTCAGGAACCCGGTGCCGCGGCGCAGCGTGGCCTCGGTGGCCGGGGTCGCGTGGACGGTCACCCCCCGACCCTCGCGCAGCAGCAGCAGGCCCAGCGTGTGGTCGATCTCCGCGTCGGTGAGCAGCACGGCCTCGAGCGGGGTCGCGCGGCCGTCGCGCGGGTGCAGGCCGCGGCAGGCGGTCATCTGCTGGCGGACGTCGGGCGAGGCGTTGACGAGGAACCACCGCTCCCCCGCCTCGACGGCGATCGACGACTGCGTGCGGGGCGTCGCGGCGCCCTCGCGAGCGGCCCGGCAGCCGGCACAGGAACAGTTCCACTGCGGGAACCCGCCACCTGCGGCCGATCCGAGCACCCGAACGCGCACGTGGCCTCCTCGCCGTGGGACGCGGCGGGACACCGGGGCGCTCCCGCGCACCCGGCGCCCGTCACGGTGGTGATCAGTCGATCTGGGCGACGTACATCGTCACCTCGGGGGCGACCCCGATCTCCTCGAACTCGGGTGCCTCCCACACGGGGGTGGACTCCATCGTCTCCCACTTCCTTCCTCGTGCGGCCGTCCGCGGGCTCGGACGGCCTGCCCCGACCGTAGGAGTGTTGGCGATCACATCCCACCCGGAGCCCGGCATCCCCTCCGGAAGGAGGGGGCCACCCGGTCGAACGGGCAGCGACGGATGTGCAACCGGCGTCCCGGAGATCACGGGGGCCGGTCCACGGGGAACCCCCGCGTCGTGATCGTCGACGACTGTCCCAAGCGCATGGTGTTCGGTCCCTGCGGCGGCGTCCGTCCGGGCGGGGCGTGCGAGCTCGACGCGGCGCTCCCGTGCCCCTGGGCGGCGCCGGCGGACCCGGGAAGCCCCGCGGGACCGGGCGGCCCGATGCCGGTCCGGCGGTGGGACGGCCCCGCCCCCGGCCCGCTGGTGGTGACGCCGGGCGGTCTGCTCGACACCGCGACGCAGCGGCCCGTCGTGCTCACCGACCTGTCCGTCCCGCCCTACGACGTGGCGACCCTGCGCGACGTCGCCCGCCGGCTCGGACGGCACAGCGACGCGCTGCTGGTCGGCGAGCACCACGACGTCCCGGACTTCCCGCCGACGATGATGGCCGCTGAGCTGCACGCCGCGGGGGCCCGGCCGTGGATCACACTGACCTGCCGGGACCGCAACCGCGTCGTGCTGGAGCAGGAGCTCGCCGGCCTGGCGGCCCTCGGCGTCGAGGGCGTCCTGTGCGTCACCGGCGACGGGCGCGGGCCGGGGGTGCGCCCCGAGGTGACCGGGGTGTTCGACCTGGACTCGACCCGGCTCACCAGCCTCGCCGCCCACGCCGGGCTGGCCGCGACCGTGGCCGTCGCGCCCGCCGCCCCGCCGTCGGGTGCCCGGGCGCAGTCCCTCGCCGAGAAACAGCGGGCCGGGGCCTCGCTGGTCGTCACCAATCACGCGCCCCGGCCCGACGTGCTCGCGGCCTTCCTGGAGCGGGCGCGCGCCGCCGGGGTGGACCTGCCGGTGATCGCGGGCGTGGCGATCTACACCGACGAGCCGACGGCCCGCGGTCTCGCGGCGCTGCCGGGCCTCGAGCTCGACGAGGAGGCCGTGGCGGCGGTCCTCACCGCACCGGACCCGGTCGAGGCGGGCATCGCGACCGCGGTCGCGGAGGCGCGGGCGTTGCTCGCGGTGCCCGGCGTCGTCGGGGTCAACCTCTCCGGTGTCGGCTCACGGGCGGGGTGGGTACCAGCGGCCGACATCAAGGCGGAGGTGGGGCGGCGGCTCGCGGTGGAGCGGGTCGCGGCCCCGTCCTGAGCCGGCCTGCGGGCCGGGTGGAGGTGGCGGGTGCTCGAGCAGGGTGCTGCTGACCTTGACGAGCTCCGGGCGACCGGCGCCGACCCCGCCCTGGAGGCCGAGTTCGACACCGTCGCGGCCTGGACCGAGGCCGCGGTCGCCGAGCTCGGCGAGGACCACGCCATCCCGGCCGCGTGCCGGGGCTCCGGCAGCCCCGCCGACCTCGCCTGGCTCGCCGAGGGCCTCGACCTGCACGACGGCGACCGCTTCCTCGACGCCGGTTCCGGGCTCGGCGGCCCGACGGCGTGGCTGATCCGCGAGTACGCCGGGCGCTGGAGCGGGCCGGTCGTGCTCGCCGAGCCGATGCCGCACGCCGCCGCCGCGTCGCAGCGGCTCTTCGACCGGCCCGCGGTGGCCGCGTGGAGCGAGCACCTGCCGCTGGCCGACGACGCCGTCGACGCGGCCTGGTGCCTCGGGGTCCTCGACACCACCGACGAGAAGCGGGCCCTGCTCACCGAGCTGCACCGCGTGCTGCGCCCCGGCGGGCGCCTCGGCCTGCTCGTGCTCGTCGCCCGCCGGGAACTCTCGGAGGAGCTCGCCAGCAACAGCTTCCCGACCGACGAGTCCCTGCTCCGCGACCTCGAGGCCACCGGCTTCCGCGTCCTCGACCGGTGCGACGCCGCCTCGACCGCCGCCGCCCCCGACGAGTGGCGGCGCCGCGAGGAGGCCGTCGACGCCGTCATCACCCGCGACCACGCCGACGACCCGGCCCACCGCGAGGCCGAGCAGCAGCACGCGGTCCTCGGGCGCCTGATGGACGCCGGGGAGGTCGTCAGCGTGCTGCTGCGCGCCCAGGTGTACTGATCAGGCCCTCGCACGCGGTGACGAGCACCTCGGCGGCCTCCCGCGCGGCCCGGTCCGCCGGGAGGTGCGCCGCCAGGCGCTGCCAGCGGGCGCGCTGCTCGCGTGCGGCCGCCCCGACCTCCTCGGGGTCGGCGTCCGGGGGCAGGCCCAGCCGCGCCGTCGGGGACGTCCCCTCCCCGCCGAGCAGGCGGACGGCGGCGTCCCGGTGCGCCCCGGGGAGCACCGTCCGCCCGGTGCGCACCGCCTCGGCCAGCTCGGCCTCGGCGAGCTCCTGGCCCCCGGCGGTACGCACCCGCTCGACGTCGAACAGGACCCGCCGTCCCCAGGGGTCGCGGTCGGCCCGGGCCACCGCCTCGATACCGTCGAGCACCGCGCGGGCCCGGGAGCGCGCCGCGCGGGGGCGGGCGTCCCGCTCCAGCGCCTCGACGACCCGCTCCAGCTCGCCCGCGGGCGTCCCGGGGCCGGGAAGGGCGACGCGGACGGTCCGGCCGGCCGGCCCGGCGGCAGCGGGCGCGTCGGCGCCGGGCGGCACGACCCGCACCTCGATCGTCGGCCGGTCCGCGAGCCAGCCGGGCACCGACGACCCGGCGTCGTCGCGGGTGAGCAGGACGAGCTCGTCGACGACGTCCTCGGGCGCGATCGGGCCGGCGGCGGCGCGGGCGGAGAGGTCCAGCACGGTGCCGGTGCCCGGGTGGACGCCTGCTAGGGCCCGGGCGACCGCGGCGGCGTCGGACGGGTCCGGAGCGGCGACCCCGACGCGCCACGGCGCCCCGTGCCGGGCGAGCAGGGCCGCGAGGGGCCGGGCGGCGGGGTGGCGGTCCGGGGTGCGGGCGATGAGCGCGCGGAGCAGGTCCATCGACGCGTCGTAGAGCGGCGAGCCCGACGGCGGCAGCAGCTCCGGTGGCGCGGCGCGGGCTCCGGCCGGGTCCGGCCCGCGCCCCGGCGGGCCGAGCTCGGGCACGACCGCGGCGCGCCGCGGCACGACGGCCACCGGGTCCGGCTCCGGGTCCGGCTCCGGCACGGATGCGGGAGCCGGCTCGGCCGGGACCACGACCGGTGCGGGCGCCGCCGGTGCCGGTGCCCGCCGGGACGGGGTCGCGGGCCGGGGCGCCGCGGCCCCGGCCGGGAGCGGCACCTCCACCCGGACCGTCGTCCCGGTGCCCGGGGCCGACTCGACGTCCACCCGCCCGGACACCGTCGCCAGCCGCGTCGCGAGGTTGCGCATCCCGCGGCCCGGGCCCTGGCCGGGGGTCGGGGTGAAGCCCGGGCCCTCGTCGCGGACGACCGCCCGCAGCACGCCGTCCGCCTCGCGCAGCTGCACCGAGATGGGCGCGCCGCCGGCGTACTTGCGGGCGTTGTTCACCGCCTCGAGCGTGCTGAAGTACACGGCCGCCTCGACGGTCTCGTCGTGGCGCCCGACCCCGTCGCCGTCGACGACGATCGGCGGCTCGGCCTCGGCGAGGTCCGCACGCAGCGTCTCCACCGGGCCGAGGCGGCGCAGCGTCGCCGACGAGACCCCGCTCGCGGTCTCGGCGAGCACGGCCTCGGCGGTGTCGAGCTGGTCGAGCAGCAGCGCGAGGCGTTCGTGGGCCCCCTCGAGGCGCCCCGCCGACGCCAGGTGCTCGACCAGGCCGAGGGTCAGGCGCAGCGAGACGAGGTGGTGCTGGGCGCCGTCGTGCAGGTTGCGCTCGATCCCGCGGCGCTCGCTGTCCATCTCGGACACCAGCCGGCGCCGCGACGCCGCGATCTGCTCGGCGTGCGCGACCGCGGCACGCAGCTGGCGCTCCAGCTCGATCTCCAGGCGGTGCGCGGCGAGCACCCCACCGAGCCCGTCGGCGACGTCGGCCACGAGCCGCCGACGCTCGTCGCCGCCGGCGAGGGCCTCGGCGTCGACGGCGAGGGCGCCGACCTCCTGGCCCTCGTGGCGGACGGGGAACGACGCGTCGGGCTCGCCCACCCCGCTGCCGGGCGTGCGCCAGCGCGAAGTGCGGTCGCTCATGCCCTCGCGGTGCGTGGTGAGCCGGACCGCGCGCGCGCCGAGCGCCCGGCCCACGGCCTCCGGGACCAGGTCGAGGCCGGTCGGGTCGGCCGCGGTGCGGCGGGTCAGCTCGGAGATCTCGCCGAGCACACCGGCCGGGGTCGCGCGGGTGCCGTAGAGCAGGCGCTCCGCGAGGTGTTCGGTGCGCGCCTGCACCGGTGCCCACAGCGCGGCCACCACCACCGCGGCCACGATCCAGCCGGCCACCGGCGACCCGGTGACCGTCTCGGTCACCGTCGCGAGCAGGACCGCGAGGCCGCCCAGGGCGACGACGACGACGAGCGCGGCGAGGCCGCTGCGAAGCCAGCGCTCGGCGGGGCGGGCCCGGCGCGCGGCGAGCACCGCCAGCGCGATCACCGCGGCGGTGAGGCGGGCGAACCAGAACAGCAGCGCGGTGGGCTCACCGCCGAGCGCGCTGTGGCGGGCGGTGGGGTCGTCGAGGGTCAGGCCCGGACGGCCGAGGAGGACCAGCACGACGGTGAGCACCGCGAGCACCGTCGCCGCGCCCACCGCGGCGACCAGCACGCTCGTCATCAGCCGGGCGCGCGCCCGCGCCTCGGGGGTGGGCGCACGGCGCACGGCGGGCGCGACCGCGCCGACCCCGAGCAGCGGGACCAGGAACCCGAAGAACACCACGCAGCTCACGG
>JAVXWR010000265.1:0-5392 GCA_032230725.1 Actinomycetota bacterium | reverse complement strand
GTCGTCGCAGGGCGTCACGCGCGATTGTGCACATGCGGATGCGGTCGGCGCGCGCGGGGTGGCCGGTGGGTCGGGGGAGAGGAGCGCCGGTGGGAGCGACCAGGAGGACGCGCGCGGCCGCGGAGCTGATCCCGCGCTCCTGGCGCCGCTACGTGACCCCGGTCGTCCTGCTCGGCGCGACCCTGGTCGCGGTGCTCGCGGTGCGCCACGTCGGCGCTCGGCACGCCGGGCCTCTCGACGCCCTCCTGGTCGGCCTGGTCCGGATGCGCCACGGCGTCGTCGCCGTGGTCGGGGAGGCGCTGGCGGATCTGGGCGACCCGATCCCGGTCGCAGTGCTGATGACGGCCCTGGTGGCCGCCGCGTGGTGGTGGCGCGGCGGACGCGGCCTGGCGGTCGCCCTCGTCGCGCCCTCGATCGCCATGATCACCACCTCCGCGGTGCTCAAGCCGCTCGTCCAGCGCACCAAGGACGGCTCGCTGGCGTTCCCCAGCGGGCACACGACCGCGGTGGCGTCGCTCGCGCTGACGGCTGCGGTCCTCGTGCTCGGGACGCCGGGCCTCGTGGCCGGAGTGCGCTGGCTCCTCACCGCGGTCCTGGGCGTGCTCGTCCTCGCGGTCGGGGTGTGCATGGTGGGGCGCGGCTACCACTACCCGACCGATGTGCTCGGCGCGCTCGGCGTCGTCGTCACGGTGGTACCTCTCGCCGCCCTCGTCGTCGACGCGTTCGCCGCCCTGGGCGACGACGGCCACCCGGGCGAGGGGTCCGACGTCCCGGACGGCCGCCTCGCCGCGGCGGACGACCCGACGCGCCGGATCCCCGTCGTGCGCTGAGCACGGGGTCAGGCCTGCGCGCTCCTGCGCTCCTGCACGGGACGGGCGAGTGCACGGTGCATCGTGACCGTGGTCCCGGCGTCGCCGTGCTCGACCTCGACGTCGGTGAGGCTCTCCATGAGGGTGAGGCCGCGGCCCCGCGACGTCGGGCCGGTCGTCGGGCTGCGCCAGTGTCCGTCATCGGTCACCACGATCGTGACGACGTCGTCGACGAGGTGCGCGCGCAGTGACATCGCGCCGGCGCTCGGGGCGTTCGCGAAGGCGTGGTCGACGACGTTCTCGAGGGCCTCGCTCGTCGCGAGCACGAGGTCGTCCGCCAGGTCCTCGATGTCGTCGGGGAGCTCGGGGGACGCGCCGACGACAGCCTGCCGGGCCTCGAGGGCGTCGCCGAGCCAGCGCCGCAGGGCCCGCCGGAAGGCGCCCACTCGAGGAGGAGTGGCCTCGGCGACGAGGTCCAGCGCAGCGTGCGCAGCGTGCGGAGTCACGAACTCTCGCTCCCGGACACGACGACGAGGGTAGACCTCGCCATCTTCCCCACGCCCCGGAGATCCAAACCAGCGGGTCCGTCTCAGTGGGGCACGGTGCTGTCCGGCTCGGCTCAGAGGCCCTCGGCCGGCGTGGTCGCGCTGCGCAGGCGTCCGGCGAGCTCGTTGAGCTGCTCGCGCAGAGCCGCCAGTTCGCCGCCGTCCATCCCCGTGGCCCGCTCGACCCCGCGCTGGACCTCGCGTGCCTTCTCGCGCAGCGCCCGCCCCTGGTCGGTGCAGGCGATCTCGAGGGTCCGCTCGTCCTCCGGGCGCCGGCGACGCGTGACGCGCCCCTGCTTCTCGAGGCGCTTGAGCAGGGGGGAGAGGGTCCCGGAGTCGAGGTGCAACTGCTCGCACAGCGAGCCCATCGACACGGCCCCGTGCTGCCACAGCACGAGCATCACCGCGTACTGGCTGTAGGTCAGCCCGAGCTCCTCGAGCCCCTGCCGGTAACAGGCGGTCATCGCGCGGGACGCCGAATGCAGTGCGAAGCAGAGCTGCCCGTCGATCGTGAAGGGCTGGCTACTCGAAGTCGCCTCGGCCGTGGTCATCCCCCCAGACTAAACGGGAAGAGCCGGTCATGGGGTGGGCTCACCCTCCGGTTCCGCACGCGCACGCTCGGTGGCCGTCACCGCGACGAATCCCGCGGCCTGCAGATGGGTGAGCAGGCCGGACGTCAGCGTCAGCCGCGCGAGCTCGGCCGGGGTGAACCATCCCGCGTCCGCGGCGTCGTCCCCGGCGCGCAGGGCACCGCCGAGGGGCTCGGCGACGAAGTCGTGGATCTCGAACACCGCGCCGGGACCGGCGGGCCGCTCGAGCACCAGCCACTCGCGCCCGACGGTCACGACGAGCCCGGTCTCCTCGGTGACCTCGCGGGCCGCGGCCTCGGCCGGCGACTCCCCGGGCTCCACCCGCCCGCCCGGCAGCGTCCAGCGCCCGGCCTCCGGGTCCGTGCCCCGCCGGACGAGGAGCAACCGCCCTGCGGCGTCCCGGACCACCGCGCCTGCGGCGAGCACCGTCCGCACGGCCCTGCCCTCCTCCTCGCCGACACCCCCGAGCGCCGGCGAGCTCCGCCGCCAGGATTCGAACCTGGATCATCGGAACCAAAATCCGAGGTGTTGCCCTTACACCACGGCGGACCGGGAGGCGCTCCCATGGTGCCACGGCGCCGTGGCCGCCCGACGGCGGACCGGCCCGTGCTCGGCGATCACGCGTCCCTCAGGGACGCCGGGCCCACGGTCGCAGGAGCGCGACCGCCAGGACCACACCGACGAGCACCAGGGCCGTCCAGAACAGGGGAGAGCCCGACGTCCCGGCCGACGTGGTTGCCGCCGGGGCGGGTCCCTCGCTCAGCGCCGGCGCGTCCGTGGCACGCACCGAGGACATCGCGGGCCCGATCCGGAGGTCCTCGAGGTAGAGGCGCGCCGGTTGGTCGATCGAGCGGTCGCGGTAGAGCCCCACCTTCTCGTACGCGCTGTCGTCGATGAGGGTGCCGGACGCCGGGTGGAAGGCGTTCAGGACGTGCCGCCCGCCGTTCCAGACGTCCACCGTGCCCTTGTCCGGATCCTGGGAGAAGGCGATGCGCAGGATCAGGTCCACGGTCTGGCCCCCGCTCACCGGGCCGAGGTCCTGGTAGTCATCGCCCGTGAGGACCAGTTGGAGCCGATTGTTCCGGACCTCGACGGCCACCGGCGGTGATCCGGAGTCCCCTTCCTGGTGCCACTGGAGGATGAGCTGCCAGGTGTTGACGTCGGTCGGGAAGTCCGGATCGAGGTAGGCGCGGTAGGAGTAGTAGACGACGTTCCCCTCCCTGAGGTACGGCGTCCTCGGCTGGAGCTCGGACCGCTGGTCGCCGCCGTCGAGGCTGAACATCAGCGCGGGACGCCCCGGAGACCGCGGGTCGTCGACCTGCTGCGGCGCCCCGTCCTGCTCGTTGTAGGAGTTCCGGTTGAAGGCCGAGAGGAGGTTCCCCGAGGTCGGGAGAGCCCAGGAGCTCGGCGCGTCGTCCTCGGCCGCGGCCTGCGCCGCACCGCCCAGGGTCGCCAGCCCGAGCAGGGCCGCGACGACCGCGAGCCGGGCGAACCGGGCCGGGCGACGGGTGGGAGACCGACGGGGGAGCACCCACCCAGGCTAACGATCCGCCGGTGAAGTGCTCATGGGCCGTGGTCGTGGCGACACGCCGTGGAGTCGACATCGGCGTGACCGAGCGGCCAGGGCCTCGTTGGTCCCATCGGATCGGGGCGGCCCGGTCGGAGCAGGCGGACGGCGGGGGCAACCTCGGGCAAGGCCATGCGTCTCACGTCTTGGTCACTGCCGTCCGCCGGACCGTCCGGCGAGGCGGCGACGGGAACCAGCGGACAGCCAGGGCCGGCGTCGCACGCGACGGCGGCGGGTCCACCGATCCAGGAGGAACGGGGGCGATGTGAGCAACCAGCGGAGAGGGCTCGATGCCGACATCAAGCCGGAGGCATCCGTGGCAACGGACGCCCCGATGACGGTCACCGATCCGCGGGCGGGTTCGGCCTCGTGCGCGTCGGGATCGGACGGAGCCCCGTTCGTCGACCCCGACCCGACGGCGCCCGGCTTCATCCGGATCTGGGACGACGAGGGCCCCGGGCAGCCCGGCAGTGTCGCCCTGGCGACCAGCTGGCAGGCCAAGTTCGCCCTCGCCGTCGCCGCGTCCGACCTGCTCATCCTCGCGGTGTGCGCGTTGCTCGGTGCGCTCATCGGCTTCGGGGCGGGGACGGGGGACCGGGGCACGAACCCGTGGGCCCTCGCGCTCGTCTCGATGCTCCTGGTGCCGATCGCGCTCGGCGCCGCCCGCGCCTGGGACCCGCGCGTGCTCGGTCAGGGCTCCGAGGAGTGGAGCCGCCTGATGCGCGGCTACGTGACCGCGGCGATCCTCCTGGCCCTCGCCGGGCTGATCCTCGAGCGCACCGGCGTCCGCCCCTGGGTCTTCGGCATCCTGCCGATCGCCGGGCTGCTGTCCATGGCCGGCCGCTACACGCTGCGCCGCTGGCTGCACGACGCCCGCAAGCGCGGCCGCGGCCTGCTGCCGGTCCTCGCGATCGGCACCGAGGAGTCCGTCCGCGACCTCATCGAGCGCACCCGCCGCGTCCCGCACATCGGCTGGGTCGTGACCGGAGCCTGCACCCCGACCGGCCTCGGCGAGGACGGCCAGGGCCACGTGGCGGGCGTGCCGGTGCTCGGTGACCTCGACTCGCTGCCCTCCAGCGTGCGCAGCGGGCGCTTCGGCGTCGTCGCCGTCGCCCCGACGCCCGGCTGGAGCCCGAAGCGCCTGCACCGCCTGGCCTGGGACCTCGAGGGCACCGGCTCCGAGCTCGTCGTCGACCCCGGCCTGATGGAGGTCGCCGGCCCGCGCCTGCACGTCGCGCCCGTGGACGGCCTGCCGCTGCTACGCCTCACCGAGCCGCGCCTGTCCGGCATCCCCCGCATCGGCAAGCTGCTCTTCGACCGGGTCGTCTCGATCAGCCTGGTCGTGGCGCTCGCCCCGGTCTTCCTGCTCATCGCGCTGTTCGTCAAGCTCGACGGCGGGCCGGTGTTCTACCGGCAGACCCGGGTCGGGCAGCGCGGCCGCACGTTCCGCATGGTCAAGTTCCGCTCGATGGTCCCGAACGCGGACCGGCTGCGTGACGGGCTGGTCGCGAACGGCAACGACGGGTCCGGCCCGCTGTTCAAGCTGCGCCGCGACCCCAGGGTGACCCGCATCGGCTCGATGCTGCGCCGCTACTCTCTGGACGAGCTCCCGCAGCTGTTCAACGTCGTCGGGGGCTCGATGTCGTTGGTCGGTCCCCGACCGCCGCTGCCCGGAGAGGTCGACGCGTACTCCGACGCCGCCAAGCGCAAGTTCCTGGTGCGTCCGGGCATGACGGGCCTGTGGCAGGTCAGCGGCCGCTCGGATCTGTCGTGGGAGGAGTCGGTCCGGTTGGACCTGCGCTACGTGGAGAACTGGTCGCCCGCCATGGACCTGGTCATCCTGTGGAAGACGGTCTCGGCCGTCTTCCGGGGTGACGGGGC
>JAVXWR010000366.1:0-3523 GCA_032230725.1 Actinomycetota bacterium | reverse complement strand
TAGAAGAGAAACAAACCCTCTCCTGACAAAAACTAGCTACTCAAAGAAACCCCAACCCACAAAGGGTCGAGGCCAAAGCACACAAAACGTCAGCACACTGTTGAGTTCTCAAAGGACGACCACACGGGCCCCGACCGCCGCAACATCGTGCGACCCGGTCAACCCGGCGCTCTCAGAGAGTCACCCTAGCACCAACCAGGAGCAGGGCAACTCCCCCAACCTAACTGCCACCCGGACCCGGAGCAAGCCCCTCGCCCTGGCGACATCGAGAACTTTACACGCACCCGCGCACGGCCCCCGAGCGGGGGGTCGGGGAGGCTGTCGCGGCTGGTCAGCCGCGACGCGTGCCGATACCGGGCCGGCGAGGGCCATCGGCGGGTTCCTCGGCGGGGTCGGCTCGGCGTCGGTCGCCGTTGCTGCTGGCCGGGTCACCGCTGCCGCGGACCGGATCGGCAGGGACCGGGCCCTGCTCGTCGGGGCCGGTGTGCCGGAAGGCGTCCATGGCCTCCGCCAGCAGGTTGGCCAGCCGGGCGCCGTTCTCGCCCCGCGGCGCTCGTCCCCCGACCGCTCCACCGTCCGGCGCCGTCGCCGCACGGTCGGGCGCGTCGGCCGGGCGCGCGGCGAAGCGTTGGTCCGTGGCCGGCAACGGCATCGACCCCGAGACGTGCCGCCGCGCGGAGGGCACGGGGACGTCCGGAGGCCGGGCGTCGTCCTGGCGCGGCGGCCGCGGCACCTCGGGTGGGCCGTACTCGGCGAGCAGCCCGGCGAGCGTGAGCGCCAGCTCCTCGTCGAGCTCCTCCCGGTCGCTTCCCGCGGGCTCGTACCGCGATGCAGGCGGGGGCCCCAGGGGCGGTGTGCTCCGGGCGGCAGGGGGACCGGGGACGTCCCGCTCCTGCCGCCACGGCGCGGGTGAGCCCGGTGCGATCCCGTGGGAGAACGCCGCACCACGGGCGTCGGTGCGGCTCGTCTCCAGGCGTCCCTGTCCCGATCCGGGCAGCTCTTGCGTCGACGACCCGAGCTCGAGTGCCGGGGCGCCATCGACCGGATGTCCGGGGGCCTCCCCGGGAGCGATCGAGCCGAGGGGGTCCGCCGGATCGATGTCGGGGAACTCGGCTGGATCCCAGCGGTCGGCGGCCGAGGCCGCGCCCCGGGAGGCCGACTCCGGCCCCGACACGAAACGGTCGGAGTCCACGGGGTGGTCGGTCCGGCTCCCCGGCGCGGTCGAGAACGCGTCGATCGCCGGCGGGGCGCCCGTGTCCGTCTCTGCGAGCGGAGGCTCCGCGGGCTGGTCGACGCCACCTCCGGGGCGGCCGCGTCGAGCCGACCACGCGGAGGAGTCGATCCCCTCCTCGGGCAGGCCGCTCTCGTCGTGGTCGTCGGCGCCGGATCGGCCCGCCGCGTCGCCGTCGCCGTAGGCAGGCGACGTGGTCGTCCCGACCAACGGTCGGGGCTCGGCCCCGCTGCCGCCGAGGAGCCGCGCCAGGGTCTCCGGAACGCTCTCGGTGCCGGCCCGGGATGCGTCGCCGTCCTGCCGACGGTGACCCCGTCGGCGCGCCGGTGACCCCGAGCCGTCGACGGGTGCCTCGCTCATCGACGACCGCACGTCGGCGAGGAGCGACTCCACCTCGGACAACGGCGCCCGAGCGGGGGCAGGCTCGGGTGCCGCCGGCTCGGGTGCCACGGGCGGCGGGGGCGCGGGGCGCGCGGGCAGCTCCGGCGCCGAGGCGGCCAGCGTCGCGAGGGCCCGCAGGGCGGGGTCGCGACGATCGCGTGACCGCGATTCCAGGGCGTGGCCGTGCCGGACCGCGGTGAGCGCCGCTCCGAGGTCGCCCCCGCGCTCGGCCGCGGAGGCGACCACCTCCCAGGCCCGGGCGGCGGCCGCGTCGTGACCCGCGTCCTCGAGCTGTTCGGCCGCCGTCCGTGCCAGGGACCGCGCCTCGTCGTGGGCGCCGCGCGAGAGGTGGACGCGCTCGGCGAGCGCGAGCCGGATCCGGGAGGCGGGGCGCACCATCGGGGGTGCGGCGTCCGCGGGGAGCGCCGCGCGACCGCGCTCGAGCGCTTCGTCCGGCCGCCCCAGATCGAGGAGCAGGTCCACCTGGTCGGCCGTGGCGAGGAGGGATCGTCGACCGCCGTCGGGGTCGGCGCCGGGATCGGCGGACACGACGCCGGACACGATCGACAGGGCTGATGCCGGGTCACCGCCCCGGCTCCGTGCGGCCGCCCGGGCCCGCGCGAGGTCCCGACGCGCGAGACCGGCCTCCGGTTCGGCGGTCTCCCGGAGCGCCGCGTCCGCGTCCTGCGCCGCCAGGTCCGCACCGGCGACGTCCCCGGTCGCACCCGCGAGCTGGGCCCGGACGAGAGCGGCGTGGACCGTGGTACCGGTCGGGAGGTCCTGGCCGGGGCCGACCGGCGCGACGAGACGGGTCGCGACGACGTCGTCCCCGAACCCGATCGACGCTGCGGCCAGCTCGACCAGGAGGGCGGCGAGATCGTCCCGATCCTGCCGGACCGACGCGTCCTCGAGGAGGGGCGTCGCCCGGGACACGATCTCCTCGAACCCGTCGACCTCGGCCAACGACCGGATCACGCAGCGCTGTGCGGCCGCCCGGGCCGCGGCGTCGTCGCCCGCGAGGCGCAGGGCGTGCTCCGCCAACGACCGGCCGAGTCGGGGGTCGCTCCAGCACAGCCCGTCGGCCACCTCGAGGACGGTGCGCGCCGAGAGCGCACCTTCTCCTGGTGCCACGGGCGCTCCCTTCTCGGCGTCGACCGCGGGTCCGTCCCGCGACCGTGCGGGACGTCAGTCCCGGGTGAGCTTGCGGTGTGTCACCCGGTGCGGTCGTGCCGCCTCGGCGCCCAGTCGCTCGACCTTGTTCTGCTCGTAGTCGGCGAAGTTGCCCTCGAACCAGAACCAGGCCGCCGGATGGTCGTCGGTGCCCTCCCAGGCCAGGATGTGCGTGCACACCCGGTCGAGGAACCAGCGGTCGTGGGACACGACCACGGCGCAGCCGGGGAAGTTCTCGAGCGCGTTCTCCAGCGACGACAGCGTCTCGACGTCGAGGTCGTTGGTCGGCTCGTCGAGCAGCAGCAGGTTCCCGCCCTGCTTGAGGGTCATCGCGAGGTTCAGCCGGTTGCGCTCTCCGCCCGACAGGACGTTGACCGGCTTCTGCTGGTCGGGTCCCTTGAAGCCGAACGCCGAGACGTAGGCCCGGGACGGCATCTCGACGTGCCCGACCTGGATGTAGTCCAGGCCGTCGGAGACGACCTTCCAGACGTTGTCCGTCCCCGACAGCCCGGACCGGTTCTGGTCGACGTAGGAGAGCTTGACCGTGTCGCCGACCCGCACCGTGCCGGAGTCCGGGTGCTCGAGCCCGACGATGGTCTTGAACAGCGTCGTCTTGCCGACGCCGTTCGGACCGATGACGCCGATGATGCCGTTGGGGGGCAGGGAGAACGACAGGTCCTTGATGAGGAGCCGGTCGTCGAAGCCCTTGTCGAGGTGGCTCACCTCCACCACCACGTTGCC
>JAVXWR010000263.1:0-4741 GCA_032230725.1 Actinomycetota bacterium | reverse complement strand
CGCCCGCCGTCGGCACCGAGGCGGGCGAGGGCTGGGGCTACACCGGGATCTTCGCCAGGAGCAACGGCGGCGGCTTCCTCACCGACCACTTCCCCGACCCCGGCAAGGCCATCTGGGACTTCCAGGGCAAGTACGCGACGTCACGTCACCTGCCGGGGGTGCGGATCGCCTCGAACGTCCACGCGGGTCTCGCGGGGTGCGCACCGTCGGCGGACCTGCTGGCCGTGTGGAACCGCCGCGAGCAGGCCCTCATCGACACCGACCCGCAGCGCGTGCCGCCGCTGGCCCTCCCGCCGCTGCCCGAGCACGCCCTCCTCGGGACGATGAGCGGGTCGGACGCCGAGAGCGCGGCCCGCGAGGCGGCCCGCACGGTCCCCCCGCGCGAGCACGGCGGCAACGTCGACATCAAGAACCTGTCCATCGGCTCCCGCGTGTTCTATCCCGTGTACGTGCCCGGCGCGAAGTTCTCCATCGGCGACCTGCACTTCGCCCAGGGCGACGGCGAGATCAGTTTCTGCGGCGCGGTGGAGATGGGCGGCTACGTCGACGTCCACGTCGACCTCATCAAGGGCGGCGTCGAGAAGTACAAGGCGACGACGCCCATCTTCCAGCCGGGCCGGCACGAGCCGCGCTACGACGAGTTCGTCTCCTTCATCGGCATCTCGGTCGACGAGGGCGGCGACCAGCACTACATGGACGCCACGATCGCCTACAAGCAGGCCTGCCTCCACGCGATCGACTACCTGACGCAGTTCGGATACACCGGCGAGCAGGCCTACCTCATCCTCTGCGCGGCCCCGATCGAGGGTCGGGTCAGCGGCATCGTCGACATCCCGAACGCCTGCTGCTCGCTCTACGTGCCGACCGGCATCTTCGACGTGGACATCCGCCCGACCGCCGACGGTCCCACGGTGGTCGACCGTGGTCAGTGCGCAACCGCGGGTTGACCCACCTCAGCCCCGGAGCTCCCCGGCCCCTGCGTCGAGCTGACGCAGGAGCGCCGGGGTGACGCCGGCGTAGGCGGTCGGATCGATCGGGTTCAGCCACTGCGCGGCCCGGACCCGCGCCGGGATCTGCAGCCCGACGTCGCCGAGCACCTCGTCCACGTTGTGCAGCGAAAACGGGATGATCTTGGTGCCGTGCTGGTGGTGGCCGTTCACGGCCACGTCCATGAACGCGAGCTGCTCGTCGACCCGGGCGCGCATCTCCGCGCGGCCGGGCACCGCCACGCGGCCCGCGAGCCGGGCGGCCAGCCACACCGCCGCCATCTCGGCGTTGAGCGGGCTGAAGAACGAGGAGTTGTAGCCGGCGAAGGACAGGTCGTCGACCGCGACGGGCTCGATCTGGCGGTAGAGCAGGTAGTTCCCCCGCTCGTCGAGCAGCCGCTCCCGGACCGCCTCGTCGAGGAAGGCCACATCCTGGCGGTACCCGGTCGCGCACACGACGAGGTCGGCGGGCAGGACCGTGCCGTCGGAGAGCTCGGCGTGCGGGGCGCCGTCCTTCTCGAGCAGCCGGGCCACGGTGCGGTCGCGGTGCACGCGGATCGTGCCGGCCGCGACGCCCTCGAAGAACCCGTCGGTCGTCAGCCCGATGGCGTTCTTCACGATGTCGGAGAACCGGCCGCGCGGGACGAGGTCGAGCTCGCGCAGCTTCAGCTGACGCGTGGCGACCGCGCCGACGCCCGCGAGCAGCCCGCGTCGCAGCGGGTCGCCCGGCCCGTGGAGGAACCGCTCGAAGCCCCGCAACCGGATGTAGCGGAAGAGCGCCTCGCCCATGCGCGTCAGGAGCAGGTGCTTGAAGTTGAGCACGTTCCCGACGTGGCGGGGCATCTTCCACAGCAGCTGGCGCGCGATCACGTCGGTGCTCGCGGCGACCCCGGAGACCGCGACCGCGACGTCGCACGCGGACTTCCCGTACCCGACGACGACCGCATGGACGCCGCGGGCGTCCTCGGCGCGATAGGCCCCCGCGGTGGTGAGCACGCCGCCCGCCGCGGCGAAGTCGTCGGCGCCGGGCAGTTCGGGCAGCAGCGGCTCGGAGAACACGCCGTTGGCGACGACGAGGTGGTCGTAGTCGGCGGTGTCCTCGGGGCCGCTCCCACCCGACCCGGCGTCGCGGGGCCGGGTCCGCACCGTCCAGCCGCCGCCGGGGCGCGGGACGGCGTGGACCACCTCGGTCGAGAGCCGCAGCAACGGCGCGATCCCGGCGTGCTCGACGTAGCCCTCGAGGTACGCCTGGACCTGCGCGCCGTCGGGCCACTCGGGGTAGTCGGGCGGCATCGGGAAGTCGGAGAAGGCGTAGGTGTCCCTGGCGCTCTGGGTGCACAGCCCCGGGTAGCGGCGCTCGGCGCTCCAGACCCCGCCGACGTCGGCGGTGCGGTCGTGCACGACGACCTCGTGGCCGGCCTGGTGGAGCACCTTGGCGGTGCAGAGCCCGGCGACGCCGGCCCCGACGACGGCGATCCTCACGGCATTCCCCTCAGGCCTGCGTCGCCGGGAGGCGGAGCTCGATGCCGAACCGCGACATCACCGACTCCATCACCGAGATGTCCTTCGGACCGGGCGGCAGCTCCGCGAGCGCCTGGTAGTAGGCCTCGAGCCCGGCCGGGGACACCACGGAGATGACCCGGGCCTCCTCGTCGAACGGGTTGCGGAAGGTGTGCACCACGTCGCGCGGGAGCAGCAGGTAGTCGCCGTGGGCGAGCACGAACGTCTCGCCGCCGAGCATCACCTCCAGCTGCCCGGCGAGGCAGATGAACGACTCGTCCTCGCGGGTGTGCACGTGCGGCGGGGGCCCGTTCACCCCGCCCGGCACGGCGTACTCGAAGAGCGAGTACGCGTCGCGGGTCGACTCCCCGGTCGCCTTCGCCGTGATGTTCAGCCCGATCGCCGGGATCTGCCTGCCCTCGCGCGAGGACAGCATGTAGCCGCCACCCAGGGACATGGGCTCCTCCTCAGGTACGCACGGTCCGCACGCCCCGGAAGGGGGTGCGCCACGTCACACAGTGCGAGGCGGGCCGGCGCAGGCCAACGCGGCGTCCCGCTGAGTGGGACCGGACCGGTGTCAGCGGCGCGACGAATAGGCCCGGGACGCCGCCGCGGCCGCCATCCGCACCGCAGGCCCGGCCATCTCCGGGCGGATCGCGGCGCTGGGCCCGGTGATCGAGAGCGCCGCGACGATCTCCTGCAGCGGCCCGAAGATCGGGGCGGCGACGCAGGAGACCCCGGCGTTGCCCTCCTCGCGGTCCACCGCCCAGCCGCGCTCGGCCACCGCGGCGAGCTCGCGTCGCACGGCGCTGGCGCCGGTGAGGGTGCGCGGCGTGCGGGCGGGCATCCCCGCCGCCAGCACCTCACCGACCACCGCCGGCTCGGAGTGGGCGAGGATCGCGCGGCCGAGACCGGAACAGTAGGTCGGGATGCTGCCGCCGACCGCGGAGAGCATCGGCATCGGCCGGTGCTCGGTGATCTTCTCGACGATGAGGACCTCCGGCCCGCGCAGGACGCCGAGCTGGACCGCGACCTTCGTCGCGCCGTAGAGGTCCTGCAGGAAGGGCAGCACGGCCTCGCGCAGCTCGTGGCGCACCGACGCGAGGCCCGAGATCTCGAACAGCCGCTCCCCGACGCGGTAGCGCTCCCCCGGCTTGTCGAGCCAGCCCAGGCGCAGCATCCGGTCGGCGGTGCGGTGGGTCGTGGAGCGCGGCAGACCGCAGCGCGCGACGAGCGCGGCGAGCGTGAGCTCGCGGTGAGTGGCGTCGAAGGCGTCGAGGATCGCGGCGGCCCGGTCCAGCCCCGCGGACGGGCCGGCGGCAGCGGTCTCGGTGGTGCCCACGCCCCGATCCTGCCCCGTCGAGGCCCGGGAACGGCAGTCCCGGCCAGTGGGACTCCTGCTCGGTGTCACCCCGGTCCCGCGATCAGGCTCTCCTCGCGACGTGGCCCGGGACCGGACCGCCGCGACCGCAGCCGGGGAGGTCGCCATCAGCAGGCAGCAGGGACCGGCCCTCGTGGGTGGCGCCGCCGGCGGCATCGGCCGGGCCGTCACGAGGCGGCTCGCCGAGGCCGGGCACGACGTGGTGCTCGTGGGGCGCACCGCGGACACCCTCGCCGCCACCGCGACGGAGGTGGCCACGGCGACGGGCCGCCGCGCGTACCCGCTGGTCGCCGACCTCGCCGACCCCCTGGCGGCCGCGGCGCTTCCCGAGCGGGCGGCCGCGCTCGCCGGACCGCCCGACGTCGTGGTCCTCAACGCGGGCGGCCCGCCGCCCGGGCGCGTCCTCGACGTCACCGACGACGGGTGGGCAGCGGGCCTGGACCTGCTGCTGCGGGCGCCCCTCGCGCTCGCCCGCGCGGTCCTGCCGGGGATGTGCGCCCGCGGTTACGGGCGCCTCGTCGTCGTCACCTCGACCGCGGTCCGCCAGCCGCAGCCCGACCTCGCGGTCTCGGTCGTGGCGCGCGCGGCGATGACCGCCGCGGCGAAGCTGCTCGCGAACGAGGTCGCAGCGGACGGCGTGACCGTCACCTGCGTGGCCCCCGGTGCGACCGCCACGCCCCGCCGGCGGGAGATCCTCACCCGCCGCGCGGAGGCGACCGGGACCGGGCTCGACGTGCTCGAGCGCGCCGACGTCGCCGCCGTCCCCGCCGGGCGACCGGGCGCCGCGGAGGAGATCGCCGAGGCGGTGGCCTGGCTCGCCTCCCCCGCCTCGGGTTACGTGACCGGGACGGTCCTGACGGTCGACGGCGGACGA
>JAVXWR010000358.1:0-5145 GCA_032230725.1 Actinomycetota bacterium | reverse complement strand
GGCGGCCCGGCCGACGTCGAGCTGGTCGGGGTCCTCGACGAGCGCGCGGTCGCGGTCCGCGGCGGCCAGCGCCACGAGCATCATGTCGCCCGCCGCGATCGCCTGCCCGGCCACCTCGGTGTCCTCGACCGCGACCCGCGGCACGCTCGCGTGCACGATCGAGAGGTAGCGCATGAGCTCCTCGACGGCGGGCGCCACGGCGTCCGGGTCCTCCCGGACCATCGCCGCCTGCTCGGGCCGGCCCAGCAGCGCGAGCGTGCCGAGGGCGAGCATGTTCGCGGTGGTCTCGTGACCCGCGATCAGCAGGAGCGAGGCGATCCCGATGAGCTCGTCGCGCGTGAGGTCCTCGCCGTGCTCACGCACGAGCATCCCGAGCATGTCGTCCCCGGGCTCGGCGAACGCGCGGTCGACGAGGCCGCCCATGTAGGCCCGCGACTCGGCCGCGACCCGACCCCGCTCCCCGAGCGGGCGAGTGAGGTCGATCTGCTTCGAGGCCCGGGTCTGGAATTCCCCGCGGTCGGCGTACGGGACGCCGAGCAGTTCGCAGATCACGAGGCTCGGGACGGGCAGCGCGAAGTCGGCGACGAGGTCGGTGGGCGGGCCGGTCTGTGCCATCGCGTCGAGCCGCTCCTCGACGATCTCGGAGATCCGCGGCTCGATGCGCCGGATCCGCTTGACGGTGAACTCGCCGGTGAGCAGGCGGCGCAGGCGGGTGTGCTCGGGCGGGTCGGTCATCAGCAGGTTGCCCGCCCGCATCGCGGCGGGGTCGGTCCCGGGCAGGCGCATCACCGGGAGGCGCTCGGTGGAGAAGCGGGTGGCGTCGCCGAGCACCTCGCGGGCATCGACGTAGCGGGTCACCAGCCAGGCGGGGTGCCCGAGGCTGTCGGTGACCCGCTCGAGTCCGGGCTCGTCGCGCAGGGCGCTGATCGCGGCGAGTGGGGCGAACCGGTCCCGCTGCAGGTGGAGCGGAAGGTCCCTGGCGTCGACGGAAGCGGACACGTGGTGACTCCTCGGGTAGCGGCTCCACCGACGGTACACGGGAAGCGGCAGTGATCTCCCGCTTAAGGGCCGGGACCGACGTCCGCGTGCGGCCGGCCGTCGACGTCGAGGACCGGGTAGACCCGCAGCGCGAAGAGGGCGCTGCTGCGGCAGGCGCCGGTGTCGAGATCGAACCGGTGCCCGTGCCACGGGCAGCGGACCTCGGCGCCGCGGATGCGCCCCTCGACCAGCGGGCCCGCGAGGTGCGGGCAGGCCGCGTCGCTGACCCGCACGATGCCCCCGTCGAGGACGAAGACGGCGAACGTCCGACCGTCGGCGCCGCTCACCGTCCAGGCGGAGCGCCCCGCCGGGTTGCCGAGGTCGACGAGCACGACGTCACCGTCGGCCCGAGGCCCGCAGGTCGGCGAGCGACTCCCCGCCGACGAACCAGTGCTCGGGCTCGCACTCGGTGACGACGACGCGGACGTTCCCGACCGGAGCGCCCACCGCCTCGGCCACCGCAGCGGTGACCTTCTCCCCCAGCGCCGCGAGCTGCTCGGGGGTGCGCCCGCGGGCGAGCGTGATCTGGACCAGGGGCATGAGGCCCTCCTTCGTCGGGCCATGTGTACGGATTCGGTCGCCAGGACGACCACATCCGTTCACATGGCGACAGCCATCTCCACCGTGCCGAGCCGGTCGATCGACACGGTCACCACATCCCCGGCGGCCACCGGGGTCGCGGCGGTCAGCCCACCGGAGAGCACCACCTCCCCGGCCCGCAGGCCCTCCCCCGACGCCGCGAGCCGGCGCACCAGCCACGCGACCGCGGCCGCCGGGTGGCCCAGCGAGGCGGCGCCGGAGGCCGTCGCGACCACCTCGCCGTTCTTCTCGAGCACCACGCCGACCAGCCGTACGTCGATCCCGGCCGGCGGCACCGGGGTGCCGACGACGTAGCGCGCCGCCGACGTGTTGTCCGCGACGACGTCGGCCATCGTGAACCGGTAGTCGCGGAACCGGGAGTCGAGCACCTCGATCCCGACGGCGAGGCCCGCGGTCGCCGCGAGCACGTCCACCGCGGTGCGGTGCGCGCCGAACAGGTCGCGGCCGAGCACGAACACGATCTCCGGCTCCGCCCGCGGCTGGATCAGGGGCGACACCGGCAGCGGCTCGCCGAGGTCCAGTGCCGCCGACGCCGGGAGGAACCCGCAGATCGGCGCGGCCACCCCGACCTGGGCCTGCTTGGCCCGGGAGGTCACCCCGAGCTTCCAGCCCGCGATCGGGCCGGCCTGCTCGCGCAGCACCCGCTGCACGGCGTATCCGGTCTCGAGGTCGAGCGACGGGTACTCGTCGCTCAGCGGGTCGATCGCCCGACGCTCCGCCACCGCCTTCGACAGCCGCGCCGCGAGCTCGTCCTCGATGGTCATGCCGCGACCCCCGCTCCCGCCGTCACGCGGATCGACACCGGCCCCAGCCGGTCGAACTCCGCCCGCCACACCTCACCCGCGACCATCGGCACCGCCGCGTGCAGGGCCCCCGTCATCACGAGATGGCCCGGCTCCAGCGCCACGCCGTGCTCGCCCAGCACGTTCGCGAGCCACGCGACCACGGCCAGCGGGTCGCCCAGGGCCGCGGCGCCCGCGCCGGTGTCGACCAGCTCGCCGTTCCGCGTCAGGGTCATCCCGATCAGGCGCGTGTCCAGCCCCGCCAGCGGCACCACCCGCGACGAGACCGCCACGGCGCCGTTCGAGGCGAGGTCCGCGACCGTGTCGGCGAGCTGGATCCGCCAGTCCGCGATCCGCGAGTCGACGATCTCCATCGACGCCGCCACCCCCGCGACGGCCCGCGCCGCGTCCGTCGGGCCGACGCCCGGGCCGAGCAGCCGCTCCCCCATGACGAACACGATCTCCGCCTCGACCCTGGGCGCGACGAAACGGTCGAGCGGCACCGCATCGCCGTCGCGGTAGACCGTCGAGGCGAGCACCGGCCCGTGATCGGGCGAGTCGACGCCGATCATGCGCTGCATCGCCGTCGAGGTGAGCCCGACCTTGCGGCCGACGACGCGGTCGCCGTCCGCGAGCAGCAGGTCGGTCAGCTCGCGCTGGATCGCGTAGCCCTCGGCCATCCCCAGCGTCGGGTCGGCGTCGGTGAACGGCGCGATCGGGACGCGGGTGCGGCGCGCCTCGTAGAGCGCGCGGGCCTTGCCCGGGGCGTCGAGTCGGGCCGGATCGGACACGGTCATGCACGGCCTCCTGGCCGGTCGGGCGAATGGGGGACGACGACGATCCCGCGGCGGCTCAGGACGACCGGGCGAGCCCGACACCGGCCGCCAGCAGGGCCAGGCAGCTGGTCGCCACGAACAGGTTGGGGTCCAGGCCCAGGACCTTCGGGACGTCGAACTCCTCGTCGACCAGCTCCGTCCCCGGGAACGCGGCCGCGCCGTACATGCCCAGCCACGGGGTCGACGAGATCGCCGCGGCCGCGAGCAGGTTGCGGTCCGGGTCTCCGCGACCGGAGGTGACGAGCCGCAGCGAGAGCCCGCCCAGCAGCACGCTCATGACGATGTACTGCGCGTCGTGGAACTTGGCGTGGCCCGGCCAGCGTGGGTTGCGCAGGTGCTGGCGGGCCGTCTCCGGGACCAGCGCGTCCGCCGCGAGCGCACCGCCGGCCGTCATCGCGCCGACCAGCCCGATCAGGGTCCGGGCGGCGACCTTGCGCTTCGTCATGCCGTCCTCCCTATCCGCGCCGGCAGCGTCGGGACGGCCGTGCCGATGAGGCAGTCCCGCGTGACGAGGTCGAGCTGCTCGGCCTCCGACAACGCCCCGGCGCCCTCGGGACGCTCCGGGACCACGAGGTAGCGCGCCTCGGCGCTCGCATCCCACACCCGGACCTCGGTCGTGTCCGGCAGGACGAGCCCGAACTCGGCCAGCACGCTCCGCGGATCCCGCACCACCCGCGAGCGGTAGGCCTCGCTCTTGTACCAGGCCGGCGGCGGGCCCAGCCACGCCAACGGGTAGCACGAGCACAGGGTGCAGACGACGACGTTGTGGACGCCCGGGGTGTTCGCGACCGCGTGCAGCCGGATGTCCGAGCTGTAGCCCCCGCCCTGGTGCCCGAGCTCCGCGGCGGCCGCCCCGGCGTCGGCCAGCAGCCGGTCCCGGTACTCCGGCGAGCTCCAGGCGCGCACCACCATCTCGGCCCCGTTGCGCGCGGTGACCCGGTCGCCGAACGCCTCGATGCGCGCGTCGACCTCGGGGCGGGTGATCACCCCGCGGGCCTCGGCGAGGTCGAGCAGGCGGTTCACCCGAGCCTGCAGCTCGCCGTTGCGGTGATGACCCGACCCGCTCATGCCCGCTCCAGGTAGGTGACGAAGAGGTCGACGTGCACCCGGTCCCCGCCGTGCGCATCCGGGCCCCACAGCTCGTACCCGGCGAAGGCGACCGTGACGATCTCCTCCCGCCGCGCCGCGTCGCCGACGACCGCGGACGCGTCGGGAAACCGCCCGTCGCCGAGGGACCGCACGACCTCCCCGACGTGGCCCCGCACGTAGCGCGGCGCCCGGTTGTGGCCCGGCGGGTTCATGGTCCGCACCCGCACCCGGTCGCCGACCCCGAAGCTCATGCCTGCTCCCCCACCAGGTGCTCCAGCGCGGTCAACCAGCGCTCGTAGTAGGGCATCGCGTAGTACTCGGCCGGCGGGATGCGCTCCATGGTCGCCCGGAACTCGTCGAGGGTGTACGCGCCGGCGGCGACGAACGCCTGGTTCAGCACGAACGTCTGCGCCTCCCACACCGACTCGAAGGTCGGCCCGCCTCCCTCGGGGAGCTCGCCGAACCCGTGCATCCCGCCGACGTCGTTCGCGTACGCCATCGCCGGAGTCTCGCAGCCCGTCGGGTGGACCTCCAGGGCTGCGATCCGGACCACCGGGCTCCACTCCGCAACTGACTGATCAGACAGCCAGATTTGCGATCACGGCAAGCCCGGTCGTAGCGTCGCCGGCCGTGACCGACGAGATCGCCCAGCGGGTGCGCCGCGCCATCGGGCGGACCGGCGCGACCCGGCGGGAGTTCGCGGCCGCGATCGGGCTCGACGAGACGAAGCTGTCGAAGTCCCTCGGCGGTCGGCGCCGCTTCACCACCGACGAGCTGGCCGCGATCAGCCGACAGGCCGA
>JAVXWR010000260.1:0-2983 GCA_032230725.1 Actinomycetota bacterium | reverse complement strand
GGGCCGCCCGGACGTAGGACCCGGGACACGACCGTCACGACGAGGGAGTCCCGGTGACCCGTCAGCTCGACCTGTCCGACCCGCTCGGCCGGGAGACCGCCGCGGAGCGCCGGCGACTCGCCGATCTCTACGCGGACCTGCGCCCCGACCAGTGGTCGGCGCCGTCGCTCTGCGCGGGGTGGCGCGTACGCGAGGTGCTCGCGCACGTGACGATGCCCTACCGGCACGGCACCGTCCGGGTGCTGCGCGGTATCGCGGCCGCCCGGGGCGACTTCAACCGGTTCGCCGACCGCATCGCGCACGAGGACACCGCCCGCCACACCGACGCCGAGCTGCTGGGCGCCCTGCGGGACAACGTCGAGCACCCGTGGCGGCCACCGGGTGGCGGGCAGGCCGGAGCCCTGAGCCACGACGTCATCCACGGCCTCGACGTCACCGAGGCCCTCGGCCTGCCGCGGCCGCCCGCCGACCGGGTGCGCGACGTCCTCGTCGGCGCCGGCCCGCGCGCACTCGCGTACTTCGGCGCCGACCTCACCGGTGTGCGGCTCGTCGCGACCGACACCGATCTCCGGCTGGGCGACGGACCGACGGTGGTGGAGCTGCCGGCGACCGACCTGCTGCTCCGCGTCACCGGTCGCAGCCGCGAGTCGTCCTCGGAGTGAGCGGCGCGGGCCCTTCGACCCCGTGCGGGCGCGGGCCGTGCGGCTGGAGTCGGAGCATGACCACCACGACGACCGATGCGGGGGCCACCCTCGCCGCGATACGCGCGGGTCCTACCTGCTCGGCCGGAACGGCAGCGGCCCCTGAGCAGCCTGTCGCGGCGCGGGTGACCCGGGTAGGAGCGTCAGCTCTCGTCGTACTCGTCCGCCGCCTCGTTGCGCTCCTGGACGATCTCCAGGGCGCGAGCGGCGGTGGCCTCATCCGGGTAAGGCCCGAGGCGTTCCGGGGCGCTGCAGCCGTCCACGCCCTCGACGCGGTGGTGGTTGAGGCAGAAGTAGTACTCGTTCCCGTGGGCCACGGGGTCACTCTCGCATCTCCCCCTCAGCCTGGATGCGCAGCTGATGGTTCTCGCTTCGGGTAGTTGACGGTGCTCCGTGCGTTTCTGTGTCCAGGGCGAGTGCCGGACATCGCTGGAGACCTCCAACACGGAGTGACGGGCCCTGCTTGGATTTGCCAGCAGCGATGCTCCGGTCCCGGCGGGTGGGGCCCGGGTGCTCGGGTCGCTGACGTGCCTACCCAGCTTCTTGCAGTACGTCCGAGGAGTCTCCCCGACCGCCTCAGGGCTGCGGATGCTGCCGATGGTCCTCGGGCTGCTGGTGACCTCCACCGCGGCGGGCACCGTGGTGGTGGGGTTCAGCAGTCCCGAGTCAGCCAGCCGGGCGACCGCCCCGTCCCCACCCACGGCCCCGCCACACAGGCCACGACCATTACTGAGTGAGGGTCCTGCTCGCTGACGACGGGGGTGTGAATCGTGCAGCCCCCGGACAGCGGTGTACTCGGCCACGAGGTCGGTGACGGTGGTTGACGGCGTGGCTGCTTGAACGGGGAAGGCCCCTCGGGCGGGGTGGGTGGTGTCTGACACCGTCCATCTCGCCACGAAGGGCCTTCCGCCGGCTCCTCCCACCGCACAGGGGTGGGTCGATGTTGGGACGCGGAGGACATGACCAAGTATCGGCGCGGTGAGCGCGCGGTACTCCGTCGAGACGTCGATTCGGCGATCTCGTTCTGCTATCGCACCTCGGCTTCCCACGAGGACACCTTGCGGATGCCCCCACCCGACCAGCAATGCTGCAGCTGTTGCAGCGGTCGTCCCAAGCCGACAGCGCGTTGTAGACCTCGACGGCGTGCGCGGCGTCCAAGCTCTCGGCCGGTGGTCAGGAGTATCAGGCCGGCTTGCGGCCCCATGCGGTGATCATCGGTGCGAGCATGAGGTCCAGGTCGCCGTGCGCGAGGTTCGCGAGATGGGTCTCGATCTCCTCGGGCGTCGCCAGTTCCGCGGCCAGGAGCTGGTCGCGGACGTGCTGGACCGTGGCCGACTCCAGGACCGCGCAGGCGCGTGAGGCGATGGGGAAGAAGGCCTCGGCGCCAACGTCGGTCATGCCTGACTCACGCAGCAGCCGGGGCAGCGTGCGACCGTATGCGAGGTCCGCCCCGGCTCGGCCATCAGCGTCCGGATCCGGGTGCGCAGCCGGTTCGCCAGCGCTTCGTCGGGGCCGCGTTCGTCCGGGCAGGCGAGTGGCTGCAGGGCTGGGTCCCCGTCCTCGATCACCAGCCATCCGCCCGGGCGGAGCGCATCGATCATGACTCGCATCGCGGTCGCGCGATCCTCCAGGTGGACCAGGACCAGCCGGGCGTGGACCAGGTCGAACGTCTCCGCCGGCGGTGGGTCGCGGATCACGTCGTGCCGGCGTACCTCGAGCGCGCCGCCCGCCGCGGGCTCGGCCCACGAGACGTCGATGTCCGTGGCCAGCACCCGGCCGCTGGTCCCCACGCGCTCGGCCAGGCCGCGCGGCACCGAGACGCCGCCGGCACCGACCTCCCAGCACCGCCATCCCCCACCGAGCCCCAGGTCGTCGAGGTGACGAAAGGTCCACGGGTCGAACATCTCGGCGAGCGCCGCGAACCGTTCCCCGGCCTCTGGGCGACGGTTGTCGAGCAGATAGCGGTTCACCGCACCAGCATGTCCCGGTCAACATCGCGCAGGTAGATGAACATCGTCCAGGTGGCCTCGGGTCGTTGGGGGTCGGTGGCGGGGTTGTTGGGCGTCCGACAGCTTGCCGGCTTCGAACCGGTCTGAGGTTCCCTCGGTAGCCCGGAGACCGACGATCATGGCCGGGTGGCCGTGAAGGGAGTCTCGATGGCAGCGCCGAAGAAGTACCCCGACGAGCTGCGGGAGCGTGCGGTGCGCCTGTACCGGACGAGCGACCCGCGCCCGACGTTCCGCCAGCTCGCCCAGCAGCTCGGGGTTCACCACGAAGCCCTG
>JAVXWR010000323.1:0-5425 GCA_032230725.1 Actinomycetota bacterium | reverse complement strand
ACTTCCTCAAGAACCTCGGGCTGCTCGGCGGGCTGATCCTCGCCGCGGTGGACACCGAGGGGAAGCCGTCGCTGGGCTGGCGGGCCCGCCGGGCGTCGCGCAAGCTCGCCAAGCAGACCCGGGAGCTGACCGGCTCGTCCGACGGCCCCGACTTCTCCGAGTGGGCCGAGGGCGCCCGCTCGGCCGCCGGGACGACGGCGGCCACGGTCCGCGACGGCGTCGACGTCGCGATCGGGAAGTTCGTCGCCTGACCCCGACGACGCACCCCGACGGCCCCGGGGCGGCGCGTCGTGCGCCGCCCCCGGGCCGTCGTCGTCGGGGAGTCGGGGCCGCCGGTGTCGGAGTCACCCACCCACCGGACGTGGGGTCCTAGGGTGACCCGGATGTGGACGAACTGGTCGGGCGGGCAACGCTGCCGGCCCGTGGCCACCGCCCGGCCGCTGGACGAGGCCGGCGTCGCGGGGGTCGTCCGCCGGGCCGCCGAGCGCGGCCACACCGTCCGTCCGGTCGGCTCCGGGCACAGCTTCTCCGACCTCGCCGTCACCGACGGCGTCCACCTCGACGCCTCCGCCTTCTCCGGCATCACGGCCGTCTCCTCCGGCGCCCCGGGACGCGACCACGCCACCGTGCGCGTCCGGGGCGGCACGACGATCGGTGAGCTCCAGGAGGCCCTCGACGAGCGCGGACTCGCGCTCGCCGTCCCGCTCGAGCTGCGCGGCCCCACCGTCGGCGGCGCGCTCGCGGTCGGGGCCCACGGCAGCGCCGGGCGCCGCGGCTCGCTCTCCGACCAGGTGCTCGGGATGCGCCTGGTCGACGGGCGCGGTCGCGTCCGCGACGTCCCCCGTGCCGACCTCGACGCCGCCCGGACCGGTCTCGGCGCACTGGGTGTCGTCCTCGACGTCGAGCTCGCCGTCGTCCCCGCCGCCCCGGTCCGGGTGACGCGCTCGTCGCGGCCGGTCGAGGAGGTCCTCGACCCCGGGTTCTGGGACGGCCACGACCTCGCGGAGGCGGCCCTCTTCCCCTCCGCCCCGACCGCCGTCGCACGGTGGGGCGACGTCGGGAACGCCGGGGAGGACGCCCCCGACGACGCCGACGAGGAGGCCGCGGACCCCCGCGAGCGCACCGTCGGGATCACCAGCGCCGGCGCGACCGGGCGCAAGGCCCTGGGCGGCGCGGTCGTCGTCGAGCGCGCGCTGCCCCGCCTCGCGGCTCCGCTGAACCGGGTCGCCCTCCGGCTCGCCCGCACCGTGTCGGCCACCGGCGCCGGCTACCGCGTCCTGTCCGACCCGCCCGCGGTGCACTACGAGCAGACCGAGTGGGCGCTGCCGCGCGAGGCGCTGGCCGACGCGCTGCGCGCCCTGCTCGCCGCCCTCGCCGACGGGCTCGAGACCGGCCTCCCGGTACGGATGCGGCTGGGGGCGGCCGAGACGGGCTGGCTGCACCCGGCACACGGCCGGGCGGTCGGCTGGGTCGCGGTCCGGGTCCCCCGCGGCACCGATCCCGGGCCCGTCGTCGGACGCGCCTCCGAGGTGCTGCGCGCGCACGACGGCCGTCCGCACTGGGGGACCCGCCACGACTTCGCCGCGGCCGACGTGGCCGCCGCGTACCCGCGGTTCGACGACTTCCGGCGGGTCCGCGACGACTACGACCCCGAGCGGCTGTTCACCAACCCGTCGCTGGCCCGGCTCCTGGGCGACTGACGGACCTCCTGCGCCTCCTCGTCCCGCGCGGCGCCGAGGTCGGTCGCGAGCGCGACCACGGCCTGGTCGATGCGCCGCAACAGCCGGGTGACGACGAGGGCGTCGGAGCGCCGGCGGGGCTCCTGCCCCCGCGCGGCGTAGGCCTCGGCGCGGTCGACGAGGTCCTCGGCGGAGGACACGAGGACCTGCCCGCCGTCGGAGCGGCGGCGGCCGCGGACCACGACGTCGCGCAGGCCGTCGAGGTTGTCCCGGACCGCCGTCAGCGCAGGCGAGAGCGTAGGGCCCCAGCCGGGGTCGGGCGCGGCCCCCAGGTCGGCGGCGACCCGGGCCAGGGACCGGGCGTAGTGGTCGACGACGACGAACACGCGCAGCGCGCGGCGGTGGCTCGAGCGGCCGCGTCGTCGGGGGGAGCCGACCACCAGCGGCCGCGCCCGGGCGCGCAGCGTGGCGAGCTTGGTGTCCATCTCGCGGGCCCGCTCCAGCGGCTGGGTCGAGGTGGCGCCGAGGATGGTGTCGACCGCGCCTCCGAGGACCTCGTCGGCGATGTCGACGAACTCCTCGGTGGCCTCGCCGAACGCCTCCCGCGTGCCCTTGGGCAGCACGAGGAACGCCGCCAGTACGCTCGCCACCACCCCGATGAGCGTCTCCTCGATCCGCAGCACCAGGGTCGCCACGCTGAACTGGCCGATCAGTCCGTAGACCAGCGCCAGCACCGCCGTGATCCAGAACGCGAGCATGCCGGGCGAGATCCGCACGAGGTACAGCGCGAGGAAGACGCACGCGAAGAGCAGGATCAGGGAGAGCACGGTGTGGCCCGAGGTGAGGGCCGCGAGGCCCATCCCGGCCGCGACGCCCCCGACGGTCCCGACGATGCGGCCCCACCCGCGGGAGAGCAGGTCGCCGCGGCTGCTGGTGTTGGCGAACACGACGAACGCGGCGACGACCGCCCAGTACCACCGCTGGCCGGAGAGGAGCTCGCCGCCGACGATGGCGAGCGTGGTGCCGACCCCCACCTGGACGGACTGGCGGGTGGTGAGCAGGAGGCCCGCGTCGTCGTCGCGCCGGTCCTCCCGCCCGTCCCGCCGGCCGGACGGGGTCGCGGTGGCGTCGGCGGGCCCGGGGTCGGGGCGGCCACCGCCGATCCCGTCGCCCGCGGCCTCCCGGGCGACCGCGTCGGGGGTGGCGGCCTGCGGGAGCCCGGGCAGGACGAGGCCCTCGGTCACCGGCTCCCCCGGCCGGGCCGGGGCGTCGCGCTGCGCGTACTCGACGGAGTCGGCGACCCGGCGGACCGCGAACGCCGCGCGCTGCACGCGCTCGTGCCCGCGGCGGGTGTCCGCGACGAGGCCGGCGACCGAGCCGCGGGCGTCGGCGAGCTCGGCCAGGATGCGCCGGTGCGGGACCCGGCGTTCGAGCGCGCGCCCGAGGTGGACCAGTCCGGTGCGCAGCGCCGTGAGCGCGAGCGGGGTGGCGCGCTGGTCGGCGTCCTCACCGCCGGGCGCCCCGGTGCGCGCGAGCCGGCGGACCGCCACCCCGAGGCGCTCGAGGCCGAGCTCGGTGTCGACGACCCGCAGCGCGAGCAGCTCGTTCTCCAGCCCCGGCCACACGCGGGCGGCGGGGGTGCGCTCGAGCTGGTCCTCCACGAGCAGCGCGGTCTCGTTGAGTCGCCGCCGGGCGCGGTAGAGCCGCTCCAGGACGGTCTCGCCCACCTGCTCGTGCTCCCCGCCCGCGGACAGTCCGGGCGTCGACCCGCCGTCGGCGGCGTCCTGCGTCGCGGCCAGCACGTCGTCGACGCGCAGGATCATCTCGTGGGCCCGGGCGCGGAAGGCGTCGACGAGCCGGCGCAATGTGCGTTCCGGTCGTTCGGAGAACACCACGCTGCGCAGCAGCAGCGTCGAGCCCAGACCGACGACCACGGCCACGCAGAGGGCCGGCACCTGGGCCGGCTTGGCCGCGAGGAACTGCGTGAAGAAGAACGGCATGAAGGCGCCCATGCCGAGTGCGAACCCGCGCGGTCCGAACCGACGGACGTAGACCGCGGCCACCATGACCGCGACGAAGACGACGTCGGCGACGACGCGGTGGCTCGAGAGCAGCGTGCCGACGACCGTGGCGGCGAGCGCGGGCAGCACCATGAGCGCTGTCGTGATCCGCTGCCGTCGGATCGTGCTCTCGTTGACCGCCAGGTTGGAGATCATCGCGAGCACGCCGGCGAAGAGCACGATGGTGACCGGCTCCCCGGCGAGCACCGTCGCGCGTCCGACCGCGATGATCCCGACGGCGAGCGCCATGGACGCCACCGCGATCGACGCGAGACGCAGCCGGGCCAGCCCCGGATCGGCGGTCACGAGCAGGGTGCGCAGCGACTCCAGCGCCCGCGTCGTGACCACCCGCACCGCCAGGTCCCCTCGTCCGCGCCCGATCCACCAGGGAGGGGAGTCTCCCACGGGAGGCGGCCGTGACGGGGTGCTCGAACGCGCGGGAGGCCACCCTCGACACGGTTACCACCCGGTAATAAGCTGGGGTTACCCGCCGGTACAGCCGGCTCGGGCGCCCGGGGCGGGCGCCGACCTCTCGAGACGGAGCGAGATCCGGATGAGTCACTACCGCGCCAACGTCCGCGACATCGAGTTCAACCTCTTCGAGGTCCTGCGCGTGCAGGAGCACTTCGGCACCGGCCCCTTCGCCGAGACCGACGAGGAGACGGCGCGCGCCCTGCTCCACGAGGCCGCCGCGCTCGCGGAGGGTCCGCTCGCGGAGTCCTACACCTCCGGTGACCGCAACCCGGTCCGCTTCGACCCGCAGACCCACACCGCGCACCTCGACGAGGGCATCAAGAAGTCCTACCGCGCGATGTGGGACGCCGAGTGGTGGCGCCTCTCGGCCGACAACGCCATCGGCGGGATGGGCGTGCCGCCGTCGGTGCAGTGGTCCGCCGCGGAGATGATCCTCGGCGCCAACGCCCCGGTGTTCATGTACATGACCGGCCCCAACTTCGCGTCGGTGATCTACCGCAACGGGACCGAGCAGCAGAAGCGTTGGGCCCAGCTCATGGTCGACCGCGCGTGGAGCGCGACCATGGTCCTCACTGAGCCCGACGCCGGCTCCGACGTGGGCGCGGGCCGCACGAAGGCCCGAGACAACGGCGACGGCACCTGGTCGATCGAGGGCGTCAAGCGCTTCATCACCTCGGCCGACTCCGACGACCTCGTCGAGAACATCCTGCACCTGGTGCTCGCCCGTCCCGAGGGCGCGCGGCCGGGCACCAAGGGGCTCTCCCTCTTCCTCGTCCCGAAGTTCCACTTCGACCCGGAGACCGGCGAGCCGGGCGAGCGCAACGGCGCCTTCGTCACCAACGTCGAGCACAAGATGGGGCTCAACGCCTCGGCGACCTGCGAGCTCACCTTCGGCGCCCACGGCACGCCCGCCACCGGGTGGCTGCTCGGCGAGGTGCACGACGGCATCGCGCAGATGTTCCAGGTCATCGAGTACGCCCGGATGATGGTCGGCACGAAGGCCATCGGCACCCTCTCGACGGGCTACCTCAACGCCCTCGAGTACGCCAAGGAGCGGATCCAGGGCGCGGACCTCACCCAGCAGACCAACAAGGCCGCCCCGCGCGTGCCGATCACGAACCACCCCGACGTGCGCCGCGGCCTCATGCTGCAGAAGGCCTACGCCGAGGGCCTGCGCGCGGTGTACGCGTTCACCGCGACCTACCAGGACAC
>JAVXWR010000319.1:0-4507 GCA_032230725.1 Actinomycetota bacterium | reverse complement strand
TCGGCGGTCTCGCCGGACTGGGAGATCGCGACGACGAGGGTGGAGCGGTCGAGCACCGGGTCGCGGTAACGGAACTCGCTCGCGACCTCGACCTCCACCGGGATGCGGCACCAGTGCTCGATCGCGTACTTCGCGAGCAGGCCCGCGTGGTAGGCGGTGCCGCAGGCCACGACGAACACCTTGTCGATGTCGCGCAGCTCCTGGTCGGAGAGCCGCTGCTCGTCGAGCACGATGCGGCCGTCGACGAGATGCCCGCGCAGCGTGTCCGCCAGCGCCGCGGGCTGTTCCTCGATCTCCTTCTGCATGAAGAAGTCGTGGCCGCCCTTCTCGGCGGCGGCGATGTCCCAGTCGACATGGAAGGGACGGGTACGGGCGACATCCCCGTGGAAGTCGGTGACGACCGCGCCCTCGCGGGTCAGCGTGACGATCTGGTCCTGGCCGAGCTCGACGGCGTCGCGGGTGTGGTCGATGAAGGCCGACACGTCGGAGGCGACGAACGTCTCGCCGTCGCCGATCCCGACGACGAGCGGGGACGACCGCCGCGCCGCGACGATCTCGTCGGGCCGGTCGGCGTGGGTGAACACCAGCGTGAACGCGCCCTCGAGGCGGTTCACCACCCGGCGCACCGCGGCAGCGAGGCCGGCGCCGTCGCCGGCGGCCACGGCCTCGTCGAGCGCGCGGGCGACCAGGTGGGCCGCGACCTCCGTGTCGGTGTCGCTGGCGAGCTCGACGCCGTCGTCCTCGAGCTCGGCGCGCAGCGCGGCGAAGTTCTCGATGATCCCGTTGTGGATGACGGCGACGCGGCCGCTCGCGTCGCGGTGGGGGTGGGCGTTGCGGTCGGTCGGGCCGCCGTGGGTCGCCCAGCGGGTGTGACCCATGCCGGAGCGCGCGGTGCCCGTCCCCGGCTCGGGGTCGGACGCCACCACCCCGACCAGGTTGTCGAGCGGGCCCGCCGCCCGGTGGACGTCGAGGACGCCTCCCGCCACGTCCGCGGTCACGGTGGCGATGCCCGCCGAGTCGTACCCCCGGTACTCCAGCCGCCGCAGACCCCCCAGCAGGACGTCGCGTGCCGGGCGCCAGCCCACGTACCCCACGATGCCGCACACGGCTCCCGAGGATAGGTGGGCCGGATCCGCGCCCCACCCGCCCCGGGGTGACATCACCCCGAGTTGATCGGGACCGGGTGTTCCGGCAGGCCGGCGTCGGTGCGGATCCTCTAGGGTCCGGCGCCATGGCGAGCGCGAAGCAGATCGTCTCCGAGCTCGGGCGGCCGGGGCCGCACGAGGTGCTGCGCGGCGAGCTGGCGCTCGTCGGCCTGCCCGGCGTGGTGTTCACGCCCGCGTCCGGCGAGGGCCTGCCCGCCGTCGCGTTCGGGCACGACTGGCTCAACCCGGCGTCGCGCTACCTCGGCCTCCTGCGCCACCTCGCGTCGTGGGGCATCGTCGCCGCGGCGCCCGACACCGAGCGCGGGCCCTTCGCCTCGCACCGCCGCCTCGCCGCCGACCTGCGCACCGCCCACGACGTCTGCTCGTCGGTCCGCCTCGGCGGGACCGCGCGGGGCGCCGCGGTCAGCGTGGACCCCCGCAAGCTCGGGCTCGCGGGCCACGGCATGGGCGCGGGCGCCGCGGTCCTCGCGGCCGGCGTCACGGCGCACGACACGCGGGTGCAGGCCGTCGGCGAGCCCTACTGGGAGTCCGGGTCCGACCTCGTCGTCCAGGCCGTCGCGACCATCGCGCTCTCGGAGTCCCGGCCATCGGCCCAGGACGCCGCGCGGGCCGTGCACGTCCCCGGGATGCATCTCGCGTTCGGCAAGGACCTCGTCGCGCCCCCGGCCGCCGGGACGCAGCCCGTCGCCGAGGCGTGGGCCGGACCGTCGGTGATGCGCACCGTCAAGAAGGCGAGCCACCTCGGCATCGTCGAGGGCAAGCACTGGAGCGACCTCGTCCTCGACGGCAAGGCCGACCTCGGCGTCGGGACGACGGTCAAGGCCCTGCTCACCGGCTTCCTGCTCCACCACCTCGCCGGGGAGAAGAAGTACTCCGACGTCGTCGACGGCTCGGTCAAGGGCACCGACGTGCGGGTCTACCGGGAGTCGTCGACGGTCTGAGCCGGGCCCGACGGTGCCGACGGCCCGGGCGGGTCGTCGTCGGCCGCCTCCTCGAGGGCGAGGTCGGGGGCGAGGTCGGGGTCCGCGTCGAGGTCGGTCAGGGACCCGAGCGCGGCGAGGATCTCGGGGAGCGCCAGTAGGTCCGGGGGCAGGGCTCCCGCGTCGGCGATGAGGTCGTCGGGCTCGACGGGGCTCCCGGAGAGCGCCCGTAGGACGCCGATCCGCTCGGCGAGGTCGCGCCACGTGGCCGCGATCGCCTCGTCGGTGCGGTCGGCGACGTCGAGGTAGCGGTGCAGCCGGGCGTCGATGTCGGCCGCCCAGGCACGCGCCGTCGCCGCGTCGGGCTCGGCCGGGGGGTCGGGCAGCTCGCCGGCCAGGTCGGTCGCCGCGGCGGCCCGGTCGGCGACGTCGTCGGCCACCGCGAGGCCGGCGCCCTCGACGGTGTCCGCGGTCTCCTCGAGCAGCGTGACGATCTCCTGGGCGGCGCGGCCGAGCGACACCACCCGGTCGGCGACCTCGTCCGCGGACGGTCCCGACCAGTGCTCCCACAGCGCACCGGCCTCCTCCGCGAGCGCCCGGTGGCGGGCCCGGATACGGGCCGCGGCGCCCCGCAGGTCCTCCGCGCCGGCGGCGAGGGCCGCGAAGCGCACCCCACGCTGGGCAGCGTGGCGGGCGGCCAGGCCCGCGGCGTCGACGGGCGGGACCGGGAGTCCGGCGGGACCGGCGAGGGCGACCCGGGCGGGGAGCAGGGCGAGCACGACGTCGACGGCGCCGTCCGCGGCCGCGAGGAGGGCGTCGGAGTCGGCCACACCGAGGTCGGCGAGCCGGCGGGCCGCCGGCACCGCACGCAACGGGGACGCGGCGGTGCCGCCCCCTCGCCGGTGCCCCGGACGCCGCGTCACGCCGTCCAGCCTCCTCTGCCCGGGCGCCCGGATCCACATCCGGGCGCGGCGGGTCCCACTCGTCGCGTCGTCACGAGGGGCGTCACGCGGGTTCGCCGGCCGCGCGAGCTGCTCGCGGTGCTCCTCGTGGCCCGGTGTCGGCGATCCGGGGTCAACCCGCGGTCGCGACGAGGGCCGCGAGGCGGTCGGCGACCTCGCGCGCGGCATCCTCGGTCGGGGCCTCGACCATGACGCGCACCACCTGCTCGGTGCCCGACGGACGCAGCAGCACCCGCCCACGACCGGCGAGCGCGGTCTCCTCGGCGGCCACCGCCCCGGCCACCACCGCCGAGGCGCCGACGGCGGCCTTGTCCCGGACGTGCACGTTGATCAGCACCTGCGGGAGTCGCTCCACCACGGCGGCCAGTTCCCCGAGCGGGCGACCCGTCCCCGCCATCCGCGCCATGAGGCGCAGCGCGGTGAGCAGGCCGTCGCCGGTGGTGGCGTGGCCGGGCAGGACGACGTGCCCGGACTGCTCGCCGCCCAGGGTGAATGCTCCGGCGCGCAGCTCCTCGAGCACGTACCGGTCGCCGACGGCGGTGATGCGCAGCCCGATCCCGGCCTCCTCCATGGCGAGGTGCAGCCCGAGGTTGCTCATCACCGTGGTGACCAGTGTGTCCGCGGCGAGCTCGCCGGACTCGCGCATCGCGACGGCGAGGACGCCGAGGATCTGGTCACCGTCGACGACCGTGCCGTCGGCAGCCACCGCGAGGCAGCGGTCGGCGTCCCCGTCGTGGGCGATACCGAGGTCGGCGCCGTGCGCGACGACCGCCTTGCACAGGCCGTCGAGGTGGGTGGAGCCGACGCCCTCGTTGATGTTCCAGCCGTCGGGCTCGGCGGCGAGGGTCGTGACGCGGGCCCCGGCGCGCTCGTAGGCGCGGGGGGCGGCCAGCGACGCGGCGCCGTGCGCGCAGTCGACGACCACGTGGAGGCCGTCGAGCCGCGTCGGGGTGGCCGCGAGGAGGTGGTCGAGGTAGAGGGCGAGCGCGTCGGGCTCGTCGGTGACCCGCCCGATGTCGTGCCCGGTGGGCCGCTCGCTCGATCGCACGGCGCGGGCGGCGTGCGCCTCGATCTCGTCCTCGACGGCGTCGGGGAGCTTGTGCCCGCCGGACGCGAAGAGCTTGATGCCGTTGTCGGGCATCGCGTTGTGCGACGCCGAGATCATGACGCCGAGGTCGGCGCCGAGCCGCGCGGTGAGGAACGCGACGGCCGGCGTCGGGAGCACGCCGACCCGCCGGACGTCGGCCCCCGCGGCCGACAGCCCTGCGCACACCGCGGCTTCGAGCATCTCCCCGCTGGCCCGGGGGTCGCGGCCCACGACCGCGACCGGGCGCGCCGAACCGCCACCACCCGCGTGCTCGACGAGCACACGGGCGGCGGCGGAGGCGACGGAGAGGGCCAGCTCGGGCGAGAGGTCGGCGTTCGCGAGGCCGCGGACGCCGTCGGTCCCGAACAGGCG
>JAVXWR010000296.1:0-2826 GCA_032230725.1 Actinomycetota bacterium | reverse complement strand
GTGGTCGATGAGGTCCGGGTCGAGCGATTGCTGCGGTCCTTGTCCGACGACCTCGCGTACCTGCGCGAGGAGTCGCTTGCCGACGAGGCTCGTCGTGCCGACCCGGCGTGGCTGCGAGCGGTGAAGTGAGCCCCGAACCCGACAGTGCCGCGGTGCGTGCTCGACCGTGTCCGACGGACACGGATGTTCGCCGGTCGAACGACTCTCCGTCCTGACCTGTCACGGTCGCATACCTGCCGCAACGGCTTGCGTCGCAACCTTCGGTCGCGCCACGGTGAACACGTCGGTGCCCGGGCCCTGGGGGACGTCATGCAGCGCTTCGAGCAGGACGACCCGCCGCGACAGCTCGATCCGCCGCCGCCCCGAATCCCGGCCTGGGTCGACGGCTCCACCGCCCGATCCGACCGGCACCGCGTCGTCGTGCTCCTCGCGGTCGTGGCCGCCCTGGTCGTCGTCGCGGCCGTGGGCCTCGTCACGCTGGCGCGGGCGGGCGACGGCGACGGCCCGCCGGCGGCCCCCGCCCCGTCGGTGACCGCCCCGACCGCGCCGCCGCAGCCCGCCGACCAGCTGCCGGCGCCGGTGCGTGGCGCGGTCGCGGCGGGCGTCCCCGTCCCGACGGTGTCGGCGACGGTCCCGGTGGGAGCCACGCCCGGGTACATGGAGGTCGCGCCCGACGGCGGGTTCGCCTACATCGCCAACCGGACCGCGAACGTGCTCACCGTCTTCGACACCACGCGCAACGCGGTGACCGGGACGATCCCGGTGCCCGACGGCGGCCCGCAGTTCATCGCGTTCTCGCCCGACGGCGCGCGCGCCTACGTGAGCATCTCCGACCCGGGCTTCACCGTGAACGAGGTCGGCGTCCTCGACACGAAGAGCGGCGCGTTCGTCGCCCGTGTCCCCACCGGCAGGCGGCCCTTCGCGCTGGTCGTCGCCCCGGACGGCCGGCGGGTCTACGTGCCGAACCACGACTCGAGCTCGATCACCGTCGTCGACACGGCGACCGACACCGCGACCGGCACCATTCCGGTCGCCCCCAACCCGCACTGGCTCGACCTGTCCCCGGACGGCACCCGGCTCTATGCCGCGAACCACGAGTCCGACCTCGTGACCACGATCGACACGGCCACCGACGCCGTCGTGGGGACGGTGGCGGTGGGCCGGAGCCCGCACGCGGTCGTCCGGCACCGGACCAGGCCCCTGCTCTATGACGCCGACTACGACGACAGCACCGTCTCGGTGACCGACGTGGACACCGGCCGGGTCGTCGCCACGGTGCCGAGCGCGAGCCACCCGCAGGACATCAGCCTCAGTGCGGACGGCCGGTACGCCTACCTCGCCGCGGTCGACGCGAACGCGGTGCAGGTGCTGGACACCACCTCGCTGACGGTCACGGCCGACGTGCCCGTGGGCAGGGGTCCGACGAGCGTCGCCGTCGCCCCCGACGGGCGGCACGCGTACGTCACGAACCTCGACGACGGCACCGTGACCGTGCTCGACGTCGGGGGTACGTGACCACGGGGAGGCGGCCCTTGGGTGGACGACCGGCCGCCACTACGGTCCCCGCATGGCCGGCGTGGGTTCCGCGAGCGACGAGGACCGCCTCAGGCGGATCGAGTTCGTCACCGACACCAGCCTGGCCCAGCTCGACGTCAACGACCTGCTGTCGGAACTGCTCGGGCGGGTGCGGACCCTGCTGCACGCCGACACGGCCGCCGTCCTGCTGCTCGATCCGGCCACCGACGAGCTCGTCGCGACGGCCGCGCGGGGGATCGAGGAGGAGGTGCGCCAGGGCGTCCGGATCCCCATCGGGAAGGGGTTCGCCGGCCGGATCGCCGCCGAGCGGCGCGCGGTCGTCATCGAGCACGTCGACCACACGAACGTGCTGAATCCGATCCTGCGGGAGAAGCACATCTGTTCGCTGCTCGGGGTCCCGCTGGTCGCCGAGGGGAGCGTGATCGGGGTCCTCCACGTCGGCACGCTCACGACCCGGCGGTTCACCAACGACGACGCCGAGCTGCTGAGGCTCGTCGCCGACCGCATCGCGCTGGTCACCCGGACCCGGCTGAGCGACCTCGACCGCGCGGCGGCCAGGGCGCTCCAGCGCAGTCTGCTGCCCGGACGGCTGCCCGAGGTCGCCGGTCTCCGGTTCGCGGCCCGCTACATCCCGGGCGACGCGGGCGGGCTCGGCGGGGACTGGTACGACGTGTTCACGCTCCCGTCCGGTCGCCTCGGCGTCGTGATCGGGGACGTGGTCGGCCGCGGGCTCCACGCGGCCGTCGTGATGGGACGCCTGCGGAGCGCGCTGCGCGCCTTCGCGCTGGAGGAGGACGACCCGGCGGAGGTCCTGGAGCGGCTCGACCGGAACGTCCAGCACTTCGAGGACGGCATGATGGCCACCGTCCTCTACGGGATCTTCGAACCCTCGCTGGACGAGCTGACCCTGTCGTCGGCCGGTCACCTGCCCCCCTTCCTCGGCACGGTCGAGCGGCCGGCCGCACCGGTGAACATCCCCGTGGACCTCCCCCTCGGTGTCTCGGTGGGACCGCCCCGGCGGACGACGACGATCAGGCTCGAAGCCGGGGCCCTGCTGTTCCTCTACACCGACGGCCTCGTCGAACGGCGGGACCGGCCGCTCGACACCGGGCTGGACATGCTCGGCGACGCGCTGGCGGTCGACGGAGCCGAGGCCGCCTGCGCCGGCGCGGCGCGAGGTCTGATCGGGGCACAGGACGTCCCCGACGACGTGGCGATGCTCGCCGTCCATCGCCTCGCCAGCACGCAGCTGGTGCCGCTCGACCTGGTCCTGCCCGCGACAACGCGGTC
>JAVXWR010000286.1:0-3053 GCA_032230725.1 Actinomycetota bacterium | reverse complement strand
GTGCCGCTCGGCGGCGGCCGGGTGCTGCTCGAGGAGACCTCCCTGGCCCGCCGGCCCGGACTCCCGCTGCCCGAGCTCGCCGAGCGGTTGCGCCGGCGCCTGCGCGCGGCCGGACTGCGCGACGCGGAGATTCCGCTCGACGACCCGGCGCACGTCGAGCACGTGCGCTTCCCCGTCGACACCCCGGACCACCGCTCCCCCGCCGGGGTCGTCGCGCTCGGCGCCGCGGCGCCGTTCGTCCACCCCGCGACGGGCTTCTCCGTGGCGCGCTCGCTGCGGGCGGCTACCCGAATGGCTGATGTTCTGGTCACTCGACCGGACCATCGCGCCGGGGTCGACGGGCCCGGTCGAGTGGCTCGGGCCCGGCAGGCGGTCGGGGGTGGCCGGGCACGCGTGGTGCACGAGATGCGACGGCGCGGGCTCGACGTGCTCCTGCGCCTGCCGCCCGCCGAGGTGCCGGAGTTCTTCGAGGGCTTCTTCTCCCTACCGGCGCGCCCGCGACGCGCCTACCTGGGCTCCAGCGGCACCGGCGGTCCCGACCGCTCCGACGACGACGTGGCCGAGTCGGTCCGGGCGATGATGTCGGTCTTCGCCCGTCTGACGCCGCGGCTGCGCGGGCACCTCGTCGCGGGAACGTTGTGTGGGCCTGGCGAGGCGCAACGTCGTTGACCCCCCCGGCGGCCGGGGGGTCGCGTGCGTCCGTTCGGCGCAGGGCGCTACGATGCGCCACCTCCGGTACACGTTCGTTCCCCACGTCCGGAGACATGTGAGATCGGAGCACGCACCATGGGCGCCTACCAGCTCGTCGCCGTCGGCACCGACGGCTCGGAATCGTCCTACCGCGCGGTCGACCGCGCGGCCACCGTCGCGGCCGACTCCTCGGCCACGCTGCTCATCATCTGCGCATACCACCCCGCGAGGAACACCGGGCAGGCCGAGCAGCAGCTCGGTGAGGACGCCGCCTTCCACGTCGTCGGCTCCACGCCCGCCGAGGAGACGCTGCGCGACGCCAAGGAGCGCGCGTCCTCGAAGGGTGCGGGCGAGGTCGAGACGGTCGCCGTGGAGGGCGACCCGATCGAGGCCGTCACGAACGTGGTCAACGACCGCAAGGCCGACCTGCTCGTCATCGGCAACCGCGGCCTGAACAGCCTCTCGGGCCGCCTGCTCGGCTCGGTCCCGCAGGGCATCTCCCGGAAGGCGCCGACGGACGTGCTTATCGTCCACACGACGTGAGCCCGGGGGACGACACCTCGTCCCGCTGGGGCCGGGCACAGCGTGAGGTCGAGGAGTTCCTGCTCGACGGTGAACGCTTCCTGCGGCGCGGGGACGTGGCCGAGCGCGCCGGGGTCGGGCCGGAGCAGACCGCGCGGCTGTGGAGCGCGCTCGGCTTCCCCCGGATCCCCGACGACGTCGACGCGTTCGCCCAGGTCGACCTCGACGCGCTCGACCTGGTGCAGGAGCTCCTCGGCGACGGGTCGCTCGACGAGGCGGAGGCGCTCGCCATCGCCCGTACGCTCGGCCAGAGCATGGCCCGGCTCGCGGAGTGGCAGGCCAACCTGCTGCGGCGAACGATCGCCGAGCGCGGCCCGGTGGACGACCCGGACGCCGTCGTCGACTCCGTGCGCACCCTCGTCCCGCTGCTCGAGAAGCTGCAGGTCTACACCTGGCGACGGCACCTCATCGTGACGGCCGGCCGGATGTTGGGCGCGATCGCCGGCGCGGACGGCGACGACGGGTCCGACCGCACCGAGCGCACCACGGTCGGCTTCGCGGACGTGGTCGGCTTCACGGCGCTCTCGCGGTCGGTCGACACCGACGAGCTGCGTTCCCTGCTGGAGCGGTTCGAGAGCGTGAGCACCGACGTGGTGTCACGCCACGGGGGGCGGATCGTGAAGACGCTCGGCGACGAGGTGCTCTTCGTGTGCTCCGACGTCGCGGCCGCGCTCGACATCGCCTTCGACCTGCACGCCGACGTCCCCGACGACGACGGGCGGCTCGCGCTGCGGATCGGCCTGGCCTACGGCGAGGTGCTCCCCCGCTACGGCGACGTCTACGGCCCGGTGGTGAACATCGCGAGCCGGCTGACCTCGCACGCCCGGCCCGGGACGACCCTGCTGGACGACGAGCTCACCGACGCCGTGCGTGAGCGCGAGATCGACGTCGAGCTCCGCACGGTCCCGCCGCTCGCCGTGCGGGGATACAAGCACCTCAAGCCGCACGTGGTGCGCCGGTAGGTGCGCTCCGCGCTCGTGACCACTATCCCGTGCAATCACCCGGAATAGTGCACACGAGGCCGAAGGCCACCTACACCGTGAAGCCGAGTGCGCGCAGCTGCTCGCGGCCGTCGTCGGTGATCTTGTCCGGACCCCACGGCGGCATCCAGACCCAGTTGATGCGGATGTCGTCCACGAGGCCGCCGCCAGGACCCGTCGTGAGGGCCGCGCGGGACTGGTCCTCGATGACGTCGGTCAGCGGGCACGCCGCCGAGGTCAGCGTCAGGTCGAGCGTCGCGACGGTGCCCGTCTCCTCGGCGTGCACGTCGATGCCGTAGAGCAGGCCCAGGTCGACGACGTTGATCCCCAGCTCGGGGTCGACGACATCGCGCATGGCCTCCTCGAGGTCGTCGATCGACGGCGTCTCCGCCTTCAGGGCCGGCGTCGACGGCATCCCCTCGGCGCCACGCGGGGTGTCGGTCTCAGTCATGCCTGTCCCTCCAGCTCGGGAGCGTGCGCGTCAGCCTGCGCCACCGCATCCTTGAACGCCATCCACCCCAGCAGCGCGCACTTCCCGCGGGCCGGGTAGGCGGCGACACCGGCGAACGCGACGGCGTCGTCGAGCACGTCCTCGTCGGGCTCGACCTGGCCTCGGCTCTGCACCATGGCCTGGTACGCGGCGAGCACCTCGAACGACTCGCCGACGCTGTGCCCGACGACGAGGTCGTTGAGCACCGACGTCGCGGCCTGGCTGATCGAACAGCCCAGCGCGTCGTAGGAGACGTCGACGACCTTCGCGTCCGGCCCGGACCCGTCGAGGGCCACCCGCAGCGTGACCTC
>JAVXWR010000254.1:0-3973 GCA_032230725.1 Actinomycetota bacterium | reverse complement strand
ACGGCCGTCCGGTCTGCGTGTTCTCCCAGGATGCGACGGTGTTCGGCGGCGCCCTCGGCGAGGTCTACGGCGAGAAGATCGTCAAGGTCATGGACGTGGCCATGAAGATCGGCTGCCCGGTGATCGGCATCAACGACGGCGGCGGCGCGCGCATCCAGGAGGGCGTCGTCGCGCTCGGGCTCTACGGCGAGATCTTCCGCCGCAACTCGCACGCCTCCGGCGTCGTCCCCCAGATCTCGCTGGTCATGGGCCCGGCGGCCGGCGGCGCCGTGTACTCCCCCGCGCTCACCGACTTCACCGTGATGGTCGACGAGACGTCGTTCATGTTCATCACCGGCCCGGACGTCATCAAGACGGTCACCGGCGAGGACGTGGAGTTCGAGACCCTCGGCGGCGCCCGCACGCACAACACCACCTCGGGCAACGCGCACTACCTCGCCTCGGACGAGGACGACGCGATCGCCTACGTGCAGGAGCTGCTGGGCTACCTGCCGTCGAACAACCTCTCCGAGACGCCACGGCTGCCGGCCGAGGAGGAGACCGGCGCGGTCGAGGAGAACCTCACCGACGCCGACCACGAGCTCGACACCCTGGTGCCCGACTCGCCGAACCAGCCCTACGACATCCGCGAGGTGATCCGGCGGGTCGTCGACGACGAGGAGTTCCTCGAGGTCCAGGAGCTCTACGCGTCGAACATCGTCGTCGGGTACGGCCGCGTCGAGGGCTGGGCGGTCGGGTTCGTCGCCAACCAGCCCTCCCAGCTCGCCGGCTGCCTCGACATCGGGGCGAGCGAGAAGGCGGCACGCTTCGTCCGCACCTGCGACGCGTTCAACGTGCCGGTGGTGACCTTCGTCGACGTGCCCGGCTTCCTGCCCGGCACCGACCAGGAATACAACGGGATCATCCGCCGCGGCGCGAAGCTGATCTACGCCTACGCCGAGGCGACCGTCCCGCTGATCACGGTCATCTGCCGCAAGGCCTACGGCGGCGCCTACGACGTCATGGGCTCCAAGCACCTCGGGGCCGACCTGAACCTCGCCTGGCCGACCGCGCAGATCGCGGTGACGGGCGCCTCGGGCGCGGTGAGCATCCTGTACCGCAAGGAGCTCGCGAAGGTGGCAGAGGACGGCGACGACGATGCTGTTGCTTCGCGGCGCGCCGAGCTGCAGCAGGAGTACGAGGACACCCTCGCCAACCCCTACGTGGCGGCCGAGCGCGGGTACGTGGACGCGGTCGTCCCGCCCTCGTACACCCGCGGGTACGTCGCACGGGCGCTGCGCTCGTTCGGCAACAAGCGCGAGACGCTGCCGCCGAAGAAGCACGGGAACATCCCGCTGTGAGCGAGGACGAGGCCCCGCAGCCGGAGCGCCCGGTACTGCGGATCGTGCGGGGTGACCCGAGCCCCGAGGAGCTGGCCGCGCTGACCGCCGTGCTCGCGGCCGCCTCCTCGGGCTCCGGGACGTCCGAGGAGGACCCCGGCCCGGCGTCGGCGTGGACCGAGCGGGAGGCGCTGGTCCGGCGCCCGCTGTCGCCCGGGCCGCACGCGTGGCGGATGAGCGGGTGGCGTTGACGCCGGCCGACCTCCCGGCGCGAAGGGAACCCTCGGGCGGATAGAGGGGCCGGATCCTCCCCTCGCGCCGGGCGCGCACCGGTCCGGCGACACCCCTAAGGTCGCGGCCCGTGCGCCTCGTTCTCGCGTCCGCCTCCCCCGCCCGTCGTGCCGTGCTGCGCGCGGCCGGGGTCGAGCCCGACGTCGTGGTCTCCGACGTCGACGAGGAGGGCCTGCTCGCCGAGCTCGGTGACGCGACCCCGGCGGAGACGGTCACGGCGCTCGCGCTGGCCAAGGCGCGGGTGGTCGCCGGGCGCGTAGCCGGCGAAGGCGACGGCGAGGCGTTCGACGGCGTCGTGATCGGGTGCGACTCCATGCTCGAGCTCGACGGCGAGCTGGTCGGCAAGCCCGGCACCGTCGAGGCCGCGCGCGGGCGCTGGGACCAGATGGCGGGCGGGCACGGCGAGCTGCTGACCGGGCACGCGGTCATCCGCGTCCGGGCGGGCGCACCCGAGGCCGAGATCTCCGGGCACGCGGCGACGATGGTGACCTTCGGGACGCCCACGACTCCGGAGCTGGAGGCCTACCTCGCCTCGGGGGAGCCGCTCTCGGTGGCCGGCGCGTTCACCCTCGACGGGCTCGGTGGCTGGTTCGTCGAAGGCATCCAGGGCGACCCGGCCAACGTCGTCGGGATCAGTCTGCCGTTGACGCGCCACCTGCTCGCGGAGCTCGGGGTGGCCGTCAGCGATCTGTGGGCGTCGGCCGGGCCGGCGGCGGGCTGACCGGGCGCCCCGGCGCCGACGGTCCCGGGGCGCGCGTCACCGACGCGGGTGGGGCGCCCGCCCGACCACCCGCCGAGGGCGGCCGGGCCGGCGGCACGGGAACGGAAGCGAGCGAGCGCACCACGCGGTCGGCGGCCGTGCCGTCGGCCGCCTGCTGCGGACCCGGGGCGGCGACGGCGAGCAGCACCAGGCCGGGCGCGCCGCGCCCGGCGGCGACCGTCGTGACCCGCACGAGCGGGCCGGGCCCGTCCGAGGTGGTCACCCGGCGGACCACGGTGTGGGCGTCGCGCCCGTCGAGCGTGCCCGCGTCGTCGGAGACGTCGGTGACCCGGCCGCGCTCGCCGGGCGTCCGACCCATGGCCCCGTCGGCGAAGGCCCCGACGAGGCGGCGGGCCTCGTCGGCGAGGGCGTCCGGCCCGGTGCCGGCGGCCGGGTCGAGGCGACCCAGGAGCACGGTCGCGCGGTCGGCGAGCATCAGCACGGTCGGGAAGCGGTCCGGTACCACGGGCACGAGGTCCTGGCCCGGGGCGACCTGCCAGCCGGCCGGCACCGCCACGGTCGCACCGAGGCTGGGCGCACCGGCGCGCCCGTCCGGCCCCCGCCCGCCCGGCGTCGGACGGGCGGGCGGCGGGGCGAGGCTCGGGACGGCCGCCGCGGTGTCGGCGGCGGGCACCGGGGCGGACAGGCGCGCTGCGTCGGCGGCTTCCCGCGCCTCGGTGCGCCCGGATTGCTCCCCGTCGGCTCCCGCCGCCGTCGCGAAGGCGGCGACGGTGCCCGCCAGCGCGGCCAGCGAGGCGCACGCGACGACCGCCCGTCCCCACCAGCGGTCCGCACCGGATCCGGTCGGGGAGGTGGTCCTCCCGGCCCGGCTGCGCTCGGTCTCCCGTGGGCTCATCGAGTACGGACGGTAGCGATCGCTCTCGGCGCGCCCGCCACCGCCGTCCCCACGCGCTGTGTCCATGACCACGCGGAGAGCGGTGGTCCCCCCGCCGGGGGGTGCGGGAGAGTCGCCGGAACGGTCACTCCCGACCGTCCGGAGCTCACCCGACCGGTCGGGCGGCGTTCCCGCCCCTACACTGCGCGCGCGGATCCACCCCGGTCCACGCGACGACCCGCCCCCAGGAGGCAGTTCGATGGCCCCGCAGGCTCAGCAGGCTCTCCTGCACACCGTGCTGATCGCCAACCGCGGGGAGATCGCCGTCCGGGTGGCGCGGGCGTGCAAGGACGCCGGACTGACCAGCGTGGCCGTGTACGCCGAGCCCGACCGGGACGCGCCGCACGTGCGCATCGCCGACCAGGCCTTCGCGCTCGGTGGGGAGACCGCGGCGGACTCGTACCTGGACATCGAGAAGCTGATCGCCGCGGCGCGGGAGTCCGGCGCCAACGGCATCCACCCCGGCTACGGCTTCCTCTCCGAGAACTCCGACTTCGCCCAGGCCGTGATCGACGCCGGGCTGATCTGGATCGGACCCTCGCCGCAGGCCATCCGCGACCTCGGGGACAAGGTGACCGCCCGCAAGATCGCCGAGCGGGCGGGGGCGCCGCTGGTGCCCGGCACGAAGGACCCGGTGGCCGACGCCGACGAGGTGATCGCCTTCGCCGACGAGCACGGGCTCCCGGTCGCGATCAAGGCGGCGTTCGG
>JAVXWR010000228.1:0-5888 GCA_032230725.1 Actinomycetota bacterium | reverse complement strand
CCGCCTGGGATGGCAGTCCCCCGACGAGTACGAAGCCGCCTGGCACGTCAGCCGAGCCGAGCCCGAGCCCGCCAGGTAGCCACCACTCCGGGCTACCGGGGGAACCTCAGGGCTCGCCCGGCGTCGGGCAGTGCCGCTACGGCAGCGCCGCAGTGGCACTGGTCGGCGCGCTGGACCCGGCTCGGTTACGCAGTCTCATGCCAACGATGGAAGCGCGCTGCCCACACCGAGATCGTGATCGACCTGACCCGGGTGACCTGCTCGCCGCCCGGCTTGCTCGCGTGCTCGATCGGCTGCGGGTCCGCTGCTTGATCCGGCAGGTGCGCATCGAGGTCCGGGGGAGCGCCCCCGGGGCAGGCGACGGGTCGTTAGCCGGGCCGCGAAGCGACCACTAGCCAGACGGCCCCGGCGGCTAGCAGAACACCCCCGGGGGGCACGGCTCGGGCCAACCCACGCTACGGGGCCCGCGGGTGGGGATGACGTGAGTTCTTCCGGCCGTGGAGTTTCCCCATCCCCTCGGCGCGGTCGTCGGGGCGGCCCGCGGAACGACCCCTCGAACCACCCCGCTACCCGCACCTCGAGAGCAAGGCTTGTCTTGTTGAATCGATGACTTAGGTAGAGACTTGCAGTATGCAACGGCGCCGTGCGGGTCGCGTGCTGCCATCCCTGAGCACGTCGCCCCGCAATGGGGACACGACGAGGAGCGGAGCTGTTAGCGATGTCCGATCTGGAGACAACCACCACCCACACCACCGGGCCCGGCACCGGCGCGCACGCGGTATCCGACCCGGTCGACACCGCCCCGGTGAACGCCGGGGTGGACCAGGCCGCGGCCAACCCGGCCCTGCTGGGCGTGCCCACCTTCGTCATCGGCTCGGTCGCCCTGGGGCTCTACCTGATCGGGTTCAAGAGCGCGGACCACGCCCTCGGAGCGGTACTCCCCGTGTTGATCTTCTGCAACGGGCTCGGTCTGGCCGGCGCCACCGTCTGGGCCGCCGCGGTCCGGGAGGGGCCGGTCGCGTCCATCTTCGGCATCTTCGCCGCGTTCTGGATCTCATTCCCGGTGTTCGTGCTCGGCCTGACCCACGGATGGTGGGGCATCTCCGCGACCGACATTGCAGCCGCGACCGACGCCAAAGCCGTGTTCCTGCTGGTGTGGTTCGTGGGCATCGTGATGCTTACTGTCGCCAGCCTGCGACTGCCCGCGGTGTTCACCGCGTTGTTCGTCCTGGTCGACGTGGCCCTAGCGTTGGTCTACTTCGGCACCGTCAACGACTCGACCGGACTGCTGACCATCGGCGGCATCCTGGTCTTCGCGTTCGCTGCGATCGGGGTCTACCTCTTCCTCGACGCCATGGGCGTCGCCCTGGGCAGCAAGCCGTTGCCGATGGGACCGCCGGTCATCACGCGATGACCCCGTCCAGCCGCCGCCTGCCCAGCCCAGACCAGGACGACCCTTCGATGCGACCCCATGAACGACACACCCTCGACTTGATCGCCCACGACATCGCAGCCCACGACCCGGAGCTGGCCCGCCAACTGAGCACTCCCACCCTAGGGGTCACGGCCCGATCGCGGCGTCTCGACCTCTGGATCAGGCGCGCGACCATCACCGCGATCTGGCTGCTCGGTATTGTGTTCGGCGCCACCCTGCTCGGGTTCGGACTTGTCGAACACGAGGAGGTGAGCATCGCACTCGGCGCCGCCGTCACCGCCGCCATCACCGTCGCCGGTGCAGCGATCGTCTACTGGCGGCGCCACCATCTGCCGGTATTTCCCTCGTCGGGCTGACGGGTCGCCGGTCGCCCACGAATCGCCGGCTCGGTCTCCGGCCCCGAACGTGGTCGCAGGCGCGGGCGAGGCCAGTGAACAGGGGCGCGGCGGAAAGCACGGTCCTCGCGTGATGAACCGGCCCCGCGATCGCCGCCACCACGCCACCCGGGGTGTCCCCGCCCCGGTGGAGCCTGTGGCGGTTCCGACGCGATTGATATGCACAACCCTTGTGGATCGCAAGGCATGCTCAGTGAGGGCAGCGTCCATCGCGGTGACGCCTCTGCCCCGTGTCGACGAGTCGTCGATCAGTGCCACGAACGTCGTTGTCCGCGGGTCTACCGCAACCCTGGCTTAAAGCAAGACTTGCGCTAAGCAGGTGCGACCGGAAAGGTAGTCGGCAGGTTTGAGCCGGGGTCGAAGACCTCGCCGATCGTGTTCGACGGTCGACATGAACGACTTCGAAGGGAGGGACGTCGAACCAGAGCGCCCTCGGGAGTCCTGACTAAGACCGCCCCATCGCCTCGCTTCGCCTCGAGGCTCAACAGGAGACTTCCATGTCGATTCGACCCTGCTCGGCAGTCCATTCGCGCGACCAGCCCCGGTCCGCAGCCGTCTGCGGGACGCGAGGGTGGGGCAGATCGATAGATGACGCCCACTGGCGTGCAACGAGCCTGTTCCCGTCCTAGCGAATACCTCCAAGGACCCAGGTTGGGGGCGTTCTTGAAGTCCTTCGCGTCAAGAGCGCTGGCCCGCAGCGCGCGCCCGATGCCCATGCGGTGCTCGGCTACAGCGAAGGAGATCGCAGCAACACGTTCTGAGCGTTGCCGCCGACCTCGCCGCCCGCCTCAACGCCGCGCTGCACGTCCTCGATCTCCCGGACTACCCGTTGAACTCTGATGCTTCCGACTGGAAGCCAAGGTCGCCGAGCACGTCGCCAGGGAGCGGTCTGCGTGGCCGTGCAAACCACGGGATGGACCTACCCCGCTGCCCACGGCAGCCCGGTCGCGCTGCTCGCCAGGTCGGCGACTGCAAACGCCGCGACGTTCATCGCCGGCTCCCATGGCGAAGGCGTCGGCAGGATCGCCAGCCGACTGCTGGAGCCTCCTCGCTCGCCCGCGGCCTGATCACACACACCCACCGGCCCGTGCTCGTGGTCCCACCCAACGCCGGCCGCACTGAGGCGAGCTCGTGACCAGCAGATCGACGGAGTGTGAGCGATGACGTTCGAGGCAGCGCGGTGAACTGATGTCTCGCAAGCCGGGGTTGGTGAATGTGTCGCCGCGAGACGGCAAGACCCTCGAGGCCTGGACCCGGGCCGGTGCGGTTCGTCCCGAGCTGGCGCGGCGGGCCCGGATCGTGCTGCTGGCCGCCGCGGGGATGGAGACCACCGAGATCATGCGAGAGGTGGGCCTCTCGAGACCGACGGTGATCGCGTGGAAGAAGCGCTACCAGACCGAAGGCCTCGCCGGGTTGGAAGACCGACCCAGGCCGAGCCGCCCGCCGCGCATCGCCGAGGCGGACATCGTTGCTCGCACCCTGGAGCCACCGCCCGAGGCCCCGGGGGTGGACCCGTTGGTCGAGTCGGCTCTTGGGCGCGGAGTTGGGCCTGAGCAACGTCTACGTGGCCAAGGTATGGCGGCGATGGGGGCTGCAACCGTGGAGACAGGAACCCTCCCGTTTCCCCACCGACCCCGAGCTCGAGGCCACACCGCGCGATCTAGTCGGGCTCTACCTGCACCCGCCCGAGAAGGCCCTGATGCTCAGCACAGAGAAAGAACCCCAGCTCCACCCACCCGACCGCCCCCAACCGACTTCGACGCAGCGTCCCGGGCGGTCCCGGAAATGCACTCACCACGATAGGCCAGGCACGACGACCGAGATCACTGCGCTCGCGAATAGCACCGGCACGGTCCACAACAGCCGCGTCGATCGGCACCGTGACCAGCAGTTCCTGCGCTTCCTCGAACAGGTCGCGATGGCCTACCCCCGGGTCGAGCTGCACGGACTCGTCCACCCCCACGTCGGCCACGATCGCTCGTGGGTGAAGGACTGGCTCGAGCGCAACCCTCGGATCGTCCTACACGCCACCCCGACCGCGGAGTCTTGGCTGAAGTTGGTCGAAGTGTTCGTCTGGATCATGAGCCGTCGAGCCGACCGCTGCGGCAGCTCCGCCAGCGTCGACGACCTCACCACCGCCATCCGCAGCTGTGTCGACTGCCAGGCCGACCGGTGCTTTCCACACCAGTGGATCAATAGGCCCGACCTTGCCTCGCATCGATGATCGCCGCGTGTGAGTCACAGCGGATCACGTCCAGCGAGCGGTGATCAGTTCAGGCCAGCTCGTATATGGTTGCGTCGGCGCGATCTGCGGGTCATGGAGCCCTCGAGGCGGACGCTGTGCCCTCCACAATCGACCGTCCGTCGCGGCGGTCAGCGAGGACGAATGCAGGTCTCGGCCGTTTCACGCCAGCCCGGTCGGGTCGGGTCAGGGGCGGCTGAGGAGCCGCCGAGATCGGCGCAGCGCCCAGGCCGCCGGGGGTCCGCGTCGCGGGGACCCAGGTACACCCCGGATGCCGCTGGTCAGGTCGAGGCCGGTGCGGCTACGAGGATGGGCCCGCCGTCCTCGCGTCACGCTCGAGCAGCGTCCTGGCGAACGCCTCGGCGGCCGACGTGCTCTCGGTGGTCGCGGCTGCGGGCCGGTCGAGCTCCTGGGCGGTGGTGCGCAGCCAGACGACGAGCGGTGTGGCGAGGTCGGGCGACATGGTGAGAATCCACTGTGCGGTCCGGGAGCGGGCCTCGGCGACGTGCTCGGTGTTCCCCACGGGATCCTCGGCGACGATCTCGGGGCGGGAGGCCAGGAGCCCACGCGGCGACCAGCGCCCGTCGGGGACGACGGCCCGGAGCCGTTCGAGGTGATCCGCGGCCCGGCGCAGCAGCGCGGCGCCGGCCGGCGCGTCGGGCGGGTCGTCGCCGTGCCCGAGGCCCGCGTACGACGGGGGAGGACCGGTCACCACAGCGCCGTCACCGCGACCATGAGCAGGGCGGCGACCTTGACCAGTTCGAGGCCGATGTAGGTGTGGTGCGCGTGGGAGCGCGGCTGCCCGGTCTCGCCGGCGAGCACGCGGTCGGAATGGCGGGTGAGGGCGGGGCGCACCGCGACCAGCTGGATCGCGAGCGCCGCGATCGCCACGACCCCGGCCGCCGCCAGCACTGGCGGCCGCGCGCCGAGTGCGGCCGCGAGGACGATCGCTGCGGCGAGCGCGATCTCGATCCGGTTGAGCGCGGCGAACACCCGGCGGCCGATGGCCAACCCGATCGGCAGCGTCACTCCCGGGGCGCGGAACTTGACCGGCGCCTCGACGAATGAGATCGCGAGCACCATGCCCAGCCACACAGCCGAGAGGGCTCCCGCCACCACGTTCACGCCGGCCATGGGCTCTGAGTGCCCCGCCCATCCCGGCGGTAACTCCTCCCACCTCCGGCGGGCTCGCTCAGGTGGTGGGAGACCAGCGACCGCGAGCGCCGACGGGCCGGCCGAGCTCGACCGCGAGGGCCGGTGGGGGGTCGTGCAGCTCGACCCGGGCGTCGCGGGTCAGGCAGCGGATCCGAAGGCGTCCGATCGCGCGGGCGAGCATGCCGTCGCAGCGCTCGAGGCCCGAGAGGTCAATGGCGAGCTCGCGGCGCGCCAGATGGGGCACCTCGTCGGAGAGGGCCTGCAGCAGCTCTCGCGCGCTGCGGTCGAAACGTCCCCGGAGGGCGAGGGCGATGCATCCGTAGCCGTAGCGGCGGATCCCGAGGGCGCCGTGCCCGTCCGGGGTCGCGGGTCGTGCGTGGGCGACGGCTTCGGCGACGGCGAGGCGACGCCGCCGGGGCAGGTCGGCGGGCGCGTCGACGTCGTCGATCCACATCTCGTCCCAGGGACGGACCGGGACGCCCAGGTCGAGGGCCATCTGACCTCCTCGGATCGGCTCGTTGTCGCACGTCATTCTAATCGTACATCGTGCGTTGGGCACGACGCGCGGTTAACCTTCAGGGTGAACGCGGCGAGGGACGGTGCGGTGGAGCAGGCGGGGCGGATGCGGGCGGTGCTCACCGCGTACCGGTGGGTGGCGTTC
>JAVXWR010000220.1:0-6138 GCA_032230725.1 Actinomycetota bacterium | reverse complement strand
ACCGGGCGGGTCAGCGACCGCAGCGCCTTGACCATCGGGCTCCTGGCCACCGCGGTGGGCCTGGGCGCCCCGGCGCTGCTGGCGAACCTGGCCGGGCTGCTGGTCGCCGCCGTGCTCATCGGACTCGGCACCGCTGTGGTGACACCGGTGGCTTTCGCCGCCCTGGCCGCCAGCAGTACGCCCGAGCGCCTGGGACAGACCATGGGCACGGCCGAGATCGGTCGGGAGCTCGGTGACGCCGGCGGCCCGCTCGTGATCGGCGCCCTCGGCGCCGGCGTCGGGCTCGCGAGCGGATTCGCGGGCCTGGGCGTGCTGGTCGTCCTGGCCGGCGCCGTGGCCGGCGCCGCCCGGATCGGAACCCACCACCCCTGAGCGACCAGACCACGCCCACGAGGTAGGCCACGAGGACGACCCCGCCTCCCCCAGCACGCCGCCCCAGGCGCGGCTCCGACGTCGGCGGTCGGGGATTAACCGAACCACACCCCTGCTCGAGAACCGCATGGCCCCAGGGTTGGCGCGCGACGGTGTGTGCGTCATGAGGGTGCGGCGTCACCGACGTCGGCTCGGTCGCCTTTGGGTCAGACCGCGGGCGCGATGTTGATGTCGACCAGGCCCCAGTAGCCGGACGCGGGTGGGGCGAGGTTGCCGGTGAGCATGGGCCCTCCGGTCCACGAGCCGGGTGAGTCGAGGCGGCTGAGCTGGTAGAGATCCCGGTCGCCGCGGGGTCCGCCGTCGGCCGGCAGCAACAAGTGATCAGCGCACATGACTGGAACGCATCTCGCAGAGAGCCGGCATTCGATAAGATGGCATGTGCGGCTCCGGAAAACAGCCCTCGTCGCGGGCGGCCGTGAGGTCGGCGTTGAATTCGTGCTCGTCGGCCCGGCTCGAGCACTGATCTCTCGCCCGTGCCCATCGCTCCGCGACTAATGTTGACCAGAGGCCCCGAACCATCGCAGTCCGGCGTCCGTACGAGATGCACGCGGATACGATCGCTGGTGAGCCCGCGACTCGTCGAGGTCGATCGGGGCCGATGACGTGGCGTGCGAACCGCCCCACCGGGCAGGGAGTGAGGTCAACGGAGGATGAACACCGAACGCGAGGTCATCGACCTCGACCAGCAGCACAGCGGCGCGAACCCGGCCGGCGGAGAGTCCCCCACGCGGCCCGCCGTGCGCTCCGGGGGCACCGGACGCTCGCGGGACGCCGCGCGGCGAGCGGCCTCCCGCGACACCGTCGGGGTGTACGTACCGCTGTGGGGCACCGTGCACCTCTCGCGTGCCCAGCTGGGCTACGTCGCCGGGATCACGCTGCTCACCGTGACCGAGATGGTCTCCTGGCCGGTCGGGCTCACCCTCGCGGCCGGGCACCTGCTGGCCGCCGACCGCGACAGCACCACCCTCGAGGAGTTCGGCGAGGCCCTCGACCAGGCCTGAACGTCGTCGCTGCGCTCGCGCCCGCTCGACGTGGCGACCTCGTTGGCCGGGTCGGTGTCGATCATCCGCCCGATGGGGTCAATGCAGTTGGTGCAGCCCTGCGCCGATCACCCTGATCACTATGAGCACGGGCGCCAACTCGCGGGCCTCGCCACCTGTCCAGCATCGGTCGCGGGCCGCCATGGTTGGCCCGGCACCGGGCGGCCCCGGCGACCATCCCCATATCCATCCGACGGCCACCTGGTCCCTGGGGCCGGGCAGACCTACCAGTGGACGGTGAGCCACCCCGAGATGGTGCAGCGGGCGGACCCGTCTGCGGGTCGAGCGTCATCAGGCCCCACAATCGAGTGTTCCTCGGGTCCCTCGCTGCATCGTGCGCGCCGACGCCGACTTTGACGAGGGATAGTACGGTCCGAACGCCTGGCGCACCGCGGGCCTGAGCGCATCCGTGCGGATTTGCGCGTCGTGGGCTTCTGCCTGGTCCGGGTGCCACCCCCTTGTACAGGATGGTTTGTCAGCGCGGCGAGATCGCGGAGGTACCCTGGTTATGGACGACGAGGACCGCAAGCAGCGGGTGAACCGCGAGCTCAGCGAGTTGTTGAACGAGCTCCGCGTGGCGCTGCCCGGCGTGCAGGTGTTGTTCGCCTTCCTCTTGTCCGTGCCGTTCCAGCAGAGATTTACTGCCGTGACTGCCTTTCAACGCGACGTGTACTACGCAACGTTGCTCATGTCAGCGCTCTCGATCGTCCTGCTGATCGCGCCGGCGGCCCAGCACCGGGTGCTCTTCCGGATGGCGGACAAGGAGCCGATGTTGTTCCGGTCCAACACGTATGCGATCACGGGCCTGCTTTGTCTGGGTGCGGCGCTGGCTGGGGCGATACTGCTCGTGACGTCCTACCTCTTCGACAGCGCGCTTGCGATCATCACCGCGTCGGTCGCCATCGTCATAATTCTCGCGTTCTGGGTCGTCGTGCCTCTCTTGCGGCGTCGCTCGGGAGTAGAGGATGTGTGAGGGGCGGGCGAGCTGCGCGTCGGGCGCAGCACGAGAGAGCGTCGAGAGAGCGCCGAGAGAGCGCGAGCCCACGCCGTCGCCCTCGTCGGCGCCAGTTCTCGACGTCGACGCCGACTTGGTGGGATCGCCGGCGAACACCGCGGTCATCGTGCACGTGATGCCCCAGCGGGGTGGGTGCTGATCGAGTCGAGGGTGCCAGGCCACGGTCGGCTCGAGCGTCGATGCCCCTGCGGCTCCGGTCCTGCGACCGGTAACACGCGGGTTGCGGGTGCCGATCTTTGTCGGCTCTTCCGGAACTAGAGTGCGAGGGCTCCGCAGTGCAGCAGCGACCGGATGCGGTAGTTGATCAGGTTGCGGAACCCGAGGGCGTTGCGGCGCAGCGCTTCGAGGCGGCCGTTGATCGTCTCGGTCGGGCCGTTGGAGGCGCGGTGGGTGAAGTAGGCGAGGACGTCGTCTCGGCGCCGGTGCAGGGTCCGCCCAAGGGTCGCCAACTCCTCGAGCCCGGCCGGCAGCCCTGAGCGAAGTCGGTCGATCAAGGTGGTGAGCAGCGTCTTGCCGCGCTGGCGGTTCTGGTCTTGGTAGGCGGCGACGCTTCTGTGTGTTGTCAACCCTTTCTGGGCGGGGCGACGGGTCAGGCAACGGGGGCGGTCATGGCGGCAGTCAGACCGCGGTAGAGCTCGCGGGCGATGTAGCGCTTGAGGCAGCGCCGAATCTCGGGCTTCCGCTTGCCCTCGGCGGTGCGACGGGCGACGTAGGCCCGGGTGCGCGGGCAGTCGCGCATGCGGATCTTGGCGATGGTGTGGATCGCCTGGTTGAGGGTGCGGTCGCCGCCGCGGTTGAGCCGGTGGCGCTTGTTCAGCCCGCTGCTGGCCTCGCGGGGGCTGATTCCGCCGAGGGCGGCGAACGCGGCCTCGCTGCGGCACCGCCCCGGATGCGAGAACGCCACGATGACCTGGGCCGCGCTGATCGGACCGATGCCTCTGCGGTCGATCAGCCCAGGAGCAAGTTCGTTGACGTGCCACGGAGCTGGGCCCGGTTCGTCGCGAGTTCGCGGCGCCCGTCGCGCAGCGCCAGCGCCAGGCGACGGATCTCGGCCTGACGCACGGCTTGGGCGCGGGTCGCATCGCGCGGTGGTCGCCGACGCGCGAGCTTGTCGAGGGTCCGCTCTGCCAGCTTGCCGCGGGCCATGGTCCGGTCGGCGTCGTCGCCGTCGCGCAGTAGCGCCTTGAGCCGGTTGATCTGCCCGGTCGCGGCGGTGGTCAGCTCTTCCCGGGCGGTGAGCAGGATCCGTAGGGCCTCGCGGTCGCCGTCCGCGCGCGGAGCCGGGAGTCGGTCGGCGTCGAGCTGCAGAGCGGACAGCACCGCGAGGTGGGCGTCGATCGCGTCGGACTTACCGCGTCCGCGGCGGGCAGCCCGGGTGGGCTGCTCGCACTCGATAACGGCCAGCCCGGCCTCGGTCAGCGCACGCGCCAGGCCAGCGCCGTAACTGCGGGTGCCCTCAATGGCCACCACAACCCGCGGCCCGGGGGCATGCTCGGCGATCCAGGCCACCACCTGGGCGTAACCGCGGGTGTCGTTGCTGACCTGGCACACCGCGATCGGAGCGCCCGTGGGCTGGGCGATTTCGATCTCGTGGGTGTCGCGATGGGTGTCAGCGCCCACCACGGCGTCGATGAGTTCTGCCAACATCGGCATCGGCCGGTGCTCCCTTCTGCGGGACGACGGTCGGGGTCGGCGCCGGCCTGGGAAGAGGTCACCGAGCGGCATATCTGTGAGCAGTCACGCCGTCAGGCGGACGAGCTTCTGTGAGGCCAGCTGGTGGGCCAGGCCGGCGCCGGCGACCTCGACGGACACGTCGCCACGCGAAGGCACGCCAGAGCGGCCACATGATCTGAGAGTCACGCCGCGGTCACCAGCACCGAGCCTGGTGGTCCTCCCTGCCGGAGCACCGCAGCGACACTCACAGATGATCTGTTGGTAGGCCCACCAGGTCACCTCGACCGCGACGTGCTCCTCGAGGGCGAACACCGCCTTGAGCCGGGTCTTCTGCTTGTCGGTGAGTAGTCCGAGGCGGGTCCGCAGAGTGCGCCGGGTGTGGTAGAGCGGGTCCCCGCTACGCCCGCGATGCCCCAACGTGTCCTGCTGGACGCGTTGGCGGCACAGGTCGAGCTTGTGCCCAGCCAGGGCGACGACGTGGAACGGATCCATCACTGTGACCGCGTCCGGCAGCGCGGTGGTGGCGGCGTTCTTGTCGCCGCCGAATCCGTCCATGGCCACGATCCGGACCTGGTCGCGGAAGCCCTGGGAGCGGGCCTCGAGCCAGCTCTTCATTGCCGCCGCGGAGCGGCCCGGGACCATGTCCAGCAGCCGCGCAGGCCCGCTACCGGCAACGACAGCGGTCAGGTCGGTGATGACGGTGACGAACCCGTTGGCCTCGGCGGAGCGGACGTGCGCCCACTTGTGCTCATCGACCCCGATCACCTCGACCCCGTCCAACCTGGCCAGGCCCGCCGCGAGCAACAGCGCGGTGGTGGCCTCGACGGCGATGTCGTTGACGGTGTCCCACGAGCGGCCGAGCTCGCGGGCGACCGCGGCGACGGTGGCCTTGTCCAGCATCAGTCGGCGCAGGATGAACTTCGCGCAGCGGCGCGTGGTCGAGGCACCGGGCCGGGCCAGCCGGCTGGTGTCGTGGGCGAAGACCTCGCGATCACACCCGTCGTGGCGGCAGCGGTAGCGCGGGACCCGGACTCGCAGCTCGAGCGGGTGCCCGACCACGGGAACGTCGCTGACACGGCGCTCAACACTGTCGCGGTCGGTCCCGGCGACTCCGCAGCCGGGGCAGCGTCCCGGTCCGTCGACGAGGAGGTCGGCGAAGACCACCGTCGTCTGGCCGGCCACGGCTGCGTCTGTGATCCGCACCCCGAGCTCGACGGTCCCTTGCTCCTCTGTCAAGCGGCGAGAGCTCCTTGGCTCGCGAGTCGGGACAGGACCGCGTGGTCGACGCGCACGTCGGTGAAGGTCACGTGCCATCGGGCGCGGCTGAGAGGTTCACCCGCTCGCTCCCGGAGGTTGAGGCCTCGACCTGGGTCACCTGTGAGTGATCTGCGGTCGAGCAGGCTCCGGCGTGACGGCGACGTCGAGATTCGGGAGTTCCTGGCTCCGCGCCGGGCTCGGATCACTCCGCAGCAGGCCGGGTTGCCGGCCGCCGGCGGGCAGCGCCGCGTGCCGGGGTTGCGCCGGAAGGAGGTCGCGGGTGCTGGCCGGGGTTGGGGGCCTTCGAAATCGGTGCTGTGAGTTGGTCGTCGCGGAACGGCGCGCGGGCGGCCCAGGTCATTCGCACGGTGGTGCGGGCAGCTGAGCGTTGTGGACGCCCGGGTCAGGTGCGGGGAGTCCGGAGCGTTTGGCGAGCGCGACGAGCTCCTGGTGGAGACGGTCGGGCTGTTCGAGGGGCAGAAAGTGGGTGCCGACGAGGGGCACGAACCGGGCCTGCGGAATCGTTGTGGTCGCGGCGCGGACATCGGGGGCTGCGGCGCCGATGTCGAGCGTGCCGCCCACGAGGGTGACCGGGAACGATATGAAGCCGGTGTCCATCGCGGGGTGATCCCCGGCGGCGAGCAGGAGCTCGGAGTACCAGCTCCACGGGTGTGCCGCGAACTGCCGCACGACCGCCGCCGACGGGGCCGGGTCCGGCAG
>JAVXWR010000217.1:0-6167 GCA_032230725.1 Actinomycetota bacterium | reverse complement strand
GAGAGCGTGGTGTCGAGGCCGTCGATCGCCGCGGCCACGCTGCTCTGGACGTTCTCCACCCGGCTGCCGAGCGTGTGCTCGACGCCCTCGACACGCGTCCCGACGCCGTCGAGGCGCGCGGTCAGCGCCTCGAGCCGGCCGGTGAGGTCACGGAGCTGCTCGCCGGACTGCTCGCGCAGCGCCTCCGCGTCGGTCCGGGCGGTCTCGCGGGATCCGGAGATCTCCTCGGAGAGCGACCGGGTCGTCTCGGCCAGCGCCCGTGAGGTCTCCTCGACCTGGCCCCGCAGCGACGACTCGACGGACTCGAGGCGCTCGCGGAGCGGCCCGGTCACCGCGGCCGGGATCTGGTCGAGGCGCATCTCGTGGCGGTCGAGCCGGTTGTCGAGGTCGTCGAGGCGCTTGTGCAGGCCCGAGATGCGGTCCTCGAGCCCGTCCATGCGGCCCGCCACGCCCTCGAAGCGTCCCGCCATGCCGTCGAGCCGGCCGTCGAGCTGCGCGAAGGGGGTGGCCAGCCGGTCCGCGACGCGGTCCACGATGCCCTCGACGAGCCGCGCCAGCGAGGAGACGGCCGACTCCTGGGCGTCGAGCTTCGCGACGGTCTCGTCGAGGCGCTCGGCGAGCACGCTCATCTCCGTGCGGTCCGGGACGTCCGCGAGCCGCTTGCGGATGGCGCCGAGGGCGTCCAGCGCGGCGAGCCGACCGTGGATCTCGTCGAGCGAATCGAAGATCTGCTGCTGCTCGCTGTCCCTGACCTCCGCGGCCCGGGTCAGCATGCTGCGCATCCGATCGAAGGACATGGTCTGGTTGGAGTCGATCACGCGGAGCCCACTCTCTGCGGGGACGGCCAGGTCTGGAACGGGGCGGACCGGAACCCGCGGCCCCGAAACGTCGCGCAGGCAGGCTAGCCAGGGCCGGTGACACGTTCGGACGCGCCCCCGACAACAGCGGGCGACGTGTCGCCCCGTCCGTCACACCGGTCACGGATGGCGCAGACGCCCCAGGAATCGATCCTCGAGTTCACGCCAGCGGGTGGCCTCGCGCTGGAACGGCGGCGAGGGAGTGAGCCGGTTGGGGTCCGGGCGCAGCACGAACGACACCAGCCAGCCGAGGGACTCCGAGGTCGCGAGGGCCTCCCGGGTCTCGGCGTCCCCGGCCCAGTCGGCGGCGTCGAGGAGGAGCTCGACGGCGAGCTCGAGCTGGGCGGGGTCGACCGCCTGCGGGCCCTCGAGCAGATCCTCGGCGAGCCCGGGGAACACGTAGGTGTTCTCCGGGGCGACCTCGATCTCGAGGTCACCCCCGACGGCCGCCGTCATCACCTCCGACCAGGTCGAGACCTCGGCGAGGTCGTGGTCGTCGGCGCCGTCGCCCGCGATCCAGGTGCGCAGGGCCCGGGCGTGCGGGAAGACGTCGATCCGGCCGTCACGGCCGAGGAAGACCGGCTCGTCGTCGAGGAAGCAGCGCAGGGTGACCACCTCGCCCTCGCTCGACAGGATCGAGATGGGGTCGATCCCCACCTCCTCCCAGAACCCGGGCTCGGGCTCCTCGTCGGCGTCGACCAGGTCGCTGCGCAGCGACTCGCCCGCGGTGTCGGTGCGCACGTCCTCCGGGGCGTCGGCGAGCGGCCCGGAGACGGCGGAGTCCTGCGGGTCTCCTGCGACGGCCTCCGGGTCGGCGGCCGTGTTCTGCGCGTCCTCGCGGCTGCCGGAGTGCGGCGTGTCGGCCTCGTCCTCCCCGGCGGGGCCCGCGCCCGGGTCGCCCCCGGGTCCGTCGGTGGCCGCGTCGAGGTCCCCGGCCGGGGAGGGCGTCGCGGTGGCCCGCAGCTTCGCGGCCAGCTCGGTGTCGACCTCGGGCACGCGTACGAGGGCGTCGAGGGCGTCGAGGACGTCGTCCCACCGCTCGGCGACGACGTCGGCGAGCTCGGTCCACAGCGCGCCGCCGTCCCGGCCGCCGAACGCCACCACACCCTGCGCGAGCGCCGCGAAGGCCGGGGTGGAGTCGAGGATCCCGGTCACGGCGGTCAGGTCGCAGACGTCGGCGAGGGATCGGACCATCGCGGTGATCTCCGCGAGGTCGTCGACCACCCAGGTGTCCGGCTCGTCGGCGACGAGCTCGGGCGCGCCGATCACGTCGTACCGCTGGATGTCCTCCGGGGTCAGTTCGTCGACCGTCAGGCCGCCGACCACGCCCCACGCCGGGTGGTCGGCGAGGTCGTGCGGGGTGCCGTCGGCGTCGGACGTGCGGATCCACGCGGCCAGGTCGGCGGCGTCGGCGAAGGCGAACACGTGGTCGTCGTCGCCGAGGAAGGCCTCCCACTCCTCGCCGTCCTCGCGCCAGCGAGGGGCCCAGAGGGTGACCAGGTCCCCGTCGGTGAGCGCGAGGGTGATGGGGACGATGTCCTGGGCCACGGACGGCCTCCGGGTCTCCTGCGGGGTGATCACGTGCGGCGCCACCCTAGGGGTGCGGGGGTGACCAGGCCGTTCGGGGACTCCGAACTCCGCGAGCGGACGCCCCGGCGGGGTCCGGCGTGGCAGGCTGCCGGCGTGCGGTTGCTGCGGACGCCGGAGGAGCGCTTCTCCGCCCTCGAGGGCTTCGGTCACCGGCCCCGCTACGTCGAGGTCGCCGATCCCGACGGGGGCCCGGCCCCGGTCCGGGTGGCCACCTACGGCGTCGGGCCCGAGGGTCCCGGTGCGGGCCCGACCGTGCTCCTCCTGCACGGCGAGCCGACGTGGTCCTACCTCTACCGCCACGTCCTCGACGCGCTCGCCGGCGCGGGCGTGCGGGCGGTGGCGGTCGACCTCGTGGGCTTCGGGCGATCCGACAAGCCCGCGGAGGTGGCCGACCACACCTACGCCCGGCACGTCGCCTGGGTGCGCGAGGCGGTGTTCGAGGCGCTCGGGCTCGACGACCTGGTGCTCCTCGGGCAGGACTGGGGCGGGCTGATCGGGCTGCGGCTCGTGGCCGCGGACCCCGACCGCTTCCGGGCAGTGGTCGCCGCCAACACCGGGCTCCCGACCGGTGACGTCGACATGCCCGAGCCGTGGTGGCGCTTCCGGCGGGCCGTCGAGCGGGCGGACACCCTCGACGTCGGGCGGCTCGTCGCCTCGGGCTGCGCGCGGGGGCTCCCGTCGTCGGCCCGGGCCGCCTACGACGCCCCCTTCCCCGATGAAGCCGCCAAGGCGGGCCCGCGGGCGATGCCCCTGCTGGTGCCGACGCGGCCGGACGACCCGGAGACCGAGGCCAACCGGGCGGCGTGGGCGGCGCTGGCCGACTACGCCCGCCCGTTCGTGGTCGCGTTCTCGGACTCCGACCCCATCACCGGGGCGATGGCGCCGGTCCTGCGCGGCCACGTCCGTGGCGCCGGAGCCGGCGGCGGCGAGGACCCCGGGCACGCGGTCCTGCGCGGTGCGGGGCACTTCCTGCAGGAGGACGCCGGGGCGGAGCTGGCTTCTGTCGTCGTGGGCGTCGTCCGCCGGGTCGCCCGACAGGGTGACCAGCCGGGCGCTTGAGGGCCTGGCCAGGAGGAATGCACGAAGGAGTGAAGTGGGGCCCTACCCCGTGACTCGGCCGCGGAACATGCCGTTGCAGGGGACGTGACAGTCGGGCCCGGTCACCACGGGCCCGGATTACCTGGGACCCCTGGAGAGAACATCGTGTCGATGATCCGCAAGACCGTTCTGGCCACCGCCATCATCGGTGCCGGCCTCAGCACCATGACCGGTGCCGCCTTCGCGGGCGACGACCCGGGCGACGGCGGCCACAACAACTGGGACAACGACCACGGCCACAGCCGCCACCACCAGGGCCACGACTCGTGGGGCCACGACAAGGGCGACCCGAAGTCGTCGTCGTGCACGAACAACGTGGCGGCGGCGAACGAGAGCCGCGGCGGCGGGCTGGTCGACGTCCTCGGCGGCGCGCAGACGATCATCCCCGTCAACGCCTGCCACATCCTGGACGACAACTCGATCCTCAACGGCAACCACGTCAACGTGCTGGGCAACGACTTCTAGCAGCCCCGGCGGGGCCCTGCGCCCCGCCATCACACGCCAGCCACGGGCCGGCACCCCTCGGGACACCACGTCCCGGGCCGGGTGCCGGCCCGTTGTGCGTGGGAGGCACTACTCCGAACGGGTGGTCCTCCGCGGCGTTGCTCCTGTTCAGCGTCGAGTTGCTCCCCCGAGCCCCGGGATCTCCGCAACCGGACCGTGACCTTCACTCGATCGAGGCGTTGATGTCACCGAGTCGTGGCGCCAACCGTGTGTGTCGCGACCGGCACACAGTGCGATCCGTCCGATCGCACGATCGACGACCCTGGGGAGAAAGCGTGTCGACGCTCCGCAAGACCGTTCTGGCCACCGCCATCATCGGCGCCGGCCTCGCCTCGACCACCGGCTCGGCCTTCGCGACCGAGTGCGGCCACGACGGCGACCACCACAAGTCGCACGAGACGAAGTCGAGCTCCTCGAACTCCTCGAGCTGCAGCAACTCGTTCGCCGGCAAGACCGGTGCCTCGAAGACGTTCCTCGGCGCCCTCAACGGCAGCCAGGGTGCCATCGGCGCCAACGTCTGCGACGTCCTCAGCCACAACAACGTGCTGAACAACAACAAGGTGGACCTGTTCGGCGGGATCCTCTGAGTCTCGCCCAGCGAGATTCAACCGGCCCCGACCCGCGGCCCGACCACCCCCGAGAGCCGGGGCGCGACGTCGGCAGGCCCGTGGTGGAGCGACCTTCCGCGCGACCAGGCGACGTCGACGGGATCGTCCGAGATCTCATCGGCGGGAGCCGCACCGTCCGGAGTGGACGGCGATACATCTCACCCTTGCGAGCAGGAGAGCCTAGCGTGTCCATGATTCGTAAGACCGTGCTGACCACCGCGATCATCGGTGCCGGCCTGGCCTCGACGGCCGGCGCCGCGTTCGCCGGCGACGACCCGTGCGCGAGCGACAGCGCTCACGAGCACAGCTCGCACCACCACTCGTCGCACGTCTCCAAGGATTCGTCCGACTGCTCGAACTCCTTCGTGGGCGAGACCGGCAAGTCCAAGTCCGTCGGCGGTCTCCTCGACGGCAGCCAGGGTGCCCTGGGCCTCAACGTCTGCGACGTGCTGTCCCACAACAACATCCTCAACGGGAACCAGTTCAAGGTCCTCTGAGCGCCACCCTCGACCCGACGACGGCCGGCCCCGGCCTCCTGCGGGAGGCGCCGGGGCCGGCCGTCGTCGTGTCGGGATCGTGCACGAACGGGCGAACGTCGTGACGTAGCCGTGACCAGCGCTCGACCATCGGCGTTGAGGCCGTGTCATCTCGCCGGACCGAGCACCCGCTTGGAGCCCGGACCACGCACGACACTGCATCGGGGGATTCATGTCGATGATCCGCAGGGCCGCCGTCAGCGCCATCATTCTCGGCGCCGGGCTCGCCTCCACGACCGGCGTCGCGATGGCGACCGAGGGTGGCCACGGGCACGGGCACGGCCACGGCCACGGCCACGACCACGGGCACAGCTCGTCCGGCCACGGCACCTGCACCAACAACCTCGACCTGGTCAACTCCGCGAACGGCGGCGGCTTCCTCGCCGACGTCGCGGGTGGGGACCAGACCGCGATCCCGGTCAACATCTGCGACGTCGCGAACGACAACGCGGTGGGCAACGGCAACGAGCTCTCGCTGTTCGGCGGCATCCTCTGAGCTAGGCACCCGCTCGGCGACGGCCGGGTCACCGCACGCGTCCTCGGGCGCGCGCAGTGACCCGGCTTTTCGTCGTGTCACCGGAATACCCGTACGTGCAATTCTTCACCCATTCGGGGAACGGCTGACACGGCGTCGCCGCCACGATCGAGAAATTCACGAACGGGGGAACGTCGTGATTTGCCCGTGACCTCCCGGGAGAACCTTTCGTTACTGGTTCGTCCGCCGGATCGGGATTCTCGCGCCAGCGGTCGACGCCATTATCCATCGGGGGAACAGGAAGAACATGTCGATGCTCCGCAAGACCACCATCACCGTCGCGATCGTGGGAGCCGGCCTCGGCTCGCTGACCGGCGCGGCCTTCGCGAACGACTCCCACGGGTCCTCGCACGACTCCCACGGGTCCTCGCACGACTCCCACGGGTCCTCGCACGACTCCCGCGGGAGCAGCTGCACCAACAACGTCAAGGCCCTGAAC
>JAVXWR010000202.1:0-5187 GCA_032230725.1 Actinomycetota bacterium | reverse complement strand
TGGTGTGGGCGAACCAGGCGCTCATGCCGTGGTCGACCCATTGGCCGGGTAGCTGGGCGGGGTCGGCGGCGAGCAGCAACGCGGGCGGGGGGACGTGCTCGGCGGGGTCGTGCAGATCCTCCGGGTCAGGCCGGCCCACGTCGTCGTCGGCGACGACGACGTCCTCGTCGTCGGGGCCGAACTCGACGCCCCAGCCCACCGCCATCACCATGCATCGAACGCTAGTTCGAGGGTCCGACAGTCACCGCCCGGAAAGCCCAGCACCGGCCCCCGGACACGGGTCACGGTTCGATCACGAACTCGGCAGGACGGCCAGGCCGATGAGGTTGCCCTCAGGGTCCTCGAGGTGCCCGACGACGAGGCCGGAGGGGGCCATTGCCGGACCGAGGACGCGCGTGCCGCCGAGCTCCTCGCCACGATCGAGGGACGCGGACACGTCGTCGACCAGGACGTAGAAGACGGTCTTCGGCGCGAAGCCCGGCCCGCCGCCGACACCCCCGGGGATGCCCGGGACGTCGCTGGACTCGTCGGGGTTCAGGAACCCGTAGGTATCCGGGTCGGAGACGCCCTCCGCGACGGGGCTCGGCACGTCGAAGCGCCAGTCGAAGAGCTCGGCGAAGAATCGGCGGAGGGTCTCGGGGTCCCGTCCGGTGACCTCGAAGTGGACGACGGGGCTGGCCATGGTCGTGCTTCCTTCCGAGAACGGGTGTCGAGAGGTAGGACCCGCCGGCGGTCCCGGACTCATCGCTGCGCGTCGAGCCCGGCCGGCATCAGCTCGTCGACGAGGCGAGGAACGCCTCGATCTCGGCGTCGACCGTCGAGGGGTCGGTGAGCGGCCCGAGATGACCCAGCCCCGGCAGCGCCACCGTGGCGACCGTCGGAAGACCTCGTTCCAGCAGCCTCGCGACAGCGGCGGCCGGCCTCCTGGTCCTCTCTCCCGACAGCAGCAGGCAGGGAACGCGGATGGTGGCCAGCTGCGTCATCGTCGGGCCTTCCCCGAACGCGGCCGCCCACCCGTGCGGCAGGGTGTCGACCCCGGCGACGAGGTTCCGGCGTCGGTCGTCCGGGAGCGCCTCCCAGGCGCCCGCTCCGGCCCAGTACGTCAGGAACAGCCGGGTCGCGTCAGCCGGCCGACCTCGACGGACGAGACGATCGGTGTCCTCCCGCAGCGCCTGGATCTCGCGGGTTGCGGGATCCCGGGGACGCTCCCGGACGAGCAGACCCCACGAGGCCGGCTCGTAGAGGGCCAGTGCCGCGACGCGGTCGGGATAGGTGAGTGCCAGCTCGAGGGCGACGGCCGCGCCGTACGAGTGCCCGACCAGGACGACAGGCCCCGACTCCGGCAGCACCGGGGCGATCAGCTCCACCTCGTCGGCCAGCGTCAGGTCGCGGCGGTTCTCCCACCGGGGACTCCTGCCGTGACCGTAGATGTCCACCGCGACGACCCGGTACCTCGACGACAGGCGTGCCATCAGGGGCTTCCACTGCGCCGAGGAGCTGGAACTCGGGTGGATGCACAGAACGGTCGGACCGGCACCCAGCTCGCGGTAGTACGCACGCTCCATGGTCGGTCCCGTCCGCGGTGCGGTGTCGACGACGGCCGCGGACCCAGTGTCACCGTACGACGGGCGCGGGCCAACACCCGCGGCCGACCGGCAGGGGCTCGGTGCGATGCGGCCTTGCCGGGCGCCGAGGTGCCCACCGTCCGGAGGCGGCCCCGGGCGAGACGACGGGAGCCGGGCCAGGTGATGGTGACCCGGCTCCCGTCGTGTCGGCCGACCTACTCGAGCCCGAGGCCCTCCTCGGCCTTCGTGACACCGGTCTCGTCGTCGATCGTGGTGATGCCGGTGGCGTCGTCGATCTTCTTCTCGGTCTGTGCGACGCCGGTCGACTCCTCGACGCCCTGCACGGCGTGCCCGACCTCCTGGATGGTGCCGGAGGGGGCCTCGTCAGCCTGGGCGACGCCGCTGCCGAAGCCGACGAGGGCGGCGGTGGCGATCGCTCCGGCGGCGATCCGGGCGAACATCTTCTGGGACATGGGGGAGCTCCTTCTGCTGACTGTCCGCCCCGTCCGGGACGGCGGGTCACGTGCTGCGCAAGGTCGGGGAACCTGACGCGGCACGGATGCTGACATGTCGCAAAAGGTGTACCTAGCTAGTCCGTTTGCGTCGGTGTTAACGAGGTGTGATCCATCCGACGCCGTGCGTGTTCATGGGCGCCGCGCTGACGTGGAGTGATCGACACCGGCCGTGGCCCTCATCAATCAGGGTGGCGGCCGGACGCGTCAGTAGTACCAGGGGAACGGCGACCAATCGGGTGCGCGCTTCTCCAGGAACGATTCCTTGCCCTCCACGGCCTCGTCGGTCATGTACGCCAGGCGCGTCGTCTCGCCGGCGAAGAGCTGCTGCCCGACCAGGCCGTCGTCGATGAGGTTGAAGGAGTACTTGAGCATCCGCTGCGCCTGCGGGGACTTGCCGAGGATCTCCCGCGCCCACTGCAGGGCCGTCGACTCCAGCTCGGCGTGCGGGACGGCCTCGTTCACCGCGCCCATCCGGTGCATCGCCTCGGCGTCGTAGGTGCGGCCGAGCATGAAGATCTCGCGGGCGAACTTCTGTCCGACGGCTCGAGCCAGGTAGGCCGAGCCGTACCCGCCGTCGAAGGAGCCGACGTCGGCGTCGGTCTGCTTGAAGCGGGCGTGCTCGGCGGAGGCCAGGGTGAGGTCGCAGACCGCGTGCAGCGAGTGCCCGCCCCCGGCGGCCCACCCGTTCACCACCGCGATGCAGATCTTCGGCATGAAGCGGATGAGGCGCTGGCACTCGAGGATGTGCAGCCGTCCCGCCCGGCCGGCCTCGTCGGGCGACACCGCGGCGTCCGACGACGCGTACTGGTAGCCCGTCCGCCCGCGGATGCGCTGGTCGCCGCCCGAGCAGAACGCGTGCACGCCGTCGCGGGGCGAGGGGCCGTTGCCGGTGAGCAGGACGACGCCCACGTCGGCGCTGGTGCGGGCGTGCTCCAGGGCGGTCGCGAGCTCGTCGACGGTGTGCGGCCGGAAGGCGTTGCGCACCTCGGGGCGGTCAAACGCGATCCGCACACACCCCAGCTCGCGTGCGTCTGATCCTTCCGGGCTGCCGACCCGCTCGGTCGCCCGGTGGTAGGTGATGTCGGTGAAGGAGAAGCCCTCGACCTCCCGCCACGCGGTGGGGTCGAAGACCGAGGCGGTGGATGCGGCGCTCACGTCGCCGGACTCTAGGAGCCCGCGGCGATCACCGCGCCACCGCGAGCGGCAGGACCGGGCGCCCGCCGGCGTCGACGGCGTCCTCGTCACCGGCCGCCCAGGCCATCGCCGGCAGCCCGCGCAGGGCGTCGACGAACACCCGGACCCCGACGCGCCCAACGGTGTCGGCGAGGGACTCGCGGCCCACGCGCTGGTCCTCCCACACCCCGACGACGGCGTCGACGAGCGCGGGCACGTGGTCGGCGGCGACCCGGCCGAGGACGCGCCCGAGCCGGTCGCGGCGCAGGTCGCCGCCCAGGTGCACGCGGTAGCCCGGCACCCGGCGGCCGTGCAGGGAGACGAGGTTGCCGGCCAGGCCGAGGTCCGCGGCCTGGTGGCGGGTGCAGCTGGCCGGGCACCCCGAGATGCCGACCCGCAGGCCGCTGTTGCGTCGCAGCGCGGGGAGGTCCCACAGCGCGCGGGCGAGGTCGTGGGTCGCGGTGATCGCCAGGGCGCAGACCGGGGCGCCGACGCAGGACCGCACGTCGTGCGCGGGGTGCTCGGTCCCGACGACGAGGCCGTGCGCGCCGAGCGCCTCGCGCAGCGCCCCGACCCGGGCGACCGGGACGTCGCGCACGACGACGTTCTGGTCGCGCGTCGGGCGCAGCACGCCGTCGCCGTCGGCCTCGCACACCCCGGCGAGGGCGTCGAGCGCGTCGGCGGCGAGCTCGCCGAGCGGCACCGTGACGGTGACGCTCGCGAGGCCCGCCGCGGTCTGGGGGCGCACGTCCGCGCCCCACCCGCCGTCGGGAACACCCGGGACCGTGTCGACGACGGCGCGCGGCGCCAGCGGGTCGGGCGCGGGCCAGGGCCGGTGCCGCGCGGCCCGCTCGGCCTCGACGACGAGAGCGGTGAACCGGTCACGGCCGAGGCGCGCGACGAGGAACTTCAGCCGGGCGCGGTTGGGGGCGTCGAAGGCGCCGTGGGCGAGGAAGACCTCGAGCACCGCGTGCACGGCGGGGAGCAGCCGCTCGCGGGGCACGACGTCGAGGATCCGGCTCGCGAGCGTCGGGGCGGACCGGCCCAGACCACCGCCGACCCACAGCTCGTAGCCGGGGCGGCCGCCGTCGTCGAGGACCGACACCAGACCGATGTCGGAGACCTTCGCCTGGTCACGGCACTCCCCGCAGCCGCCCATGCCGATCGTGAGCCGCTGCGGCAGCCGGGCGTCGAGGTCGGGCCCGAGTGCGAGCAGGGAGTCGGTGAGCCGGGCCGCGTCGGGCGTGCAGTCGAAGGGCTCCTCGGCGGAGACACCCGCGTCGGGGCAGGTGGTGACGCCGCGGACGGTGTGCCCGCACGTCGAGGTCGGATCCAGGCCCGCCGCGCGGAGCCGCTCGCGGACCTCGGTGACCTCGCGCGTGGGCACGTCGTGCAGCTCGACCTGCTGGCGCGTCGTCAGGTGGACCCGCCCGTCGCTGTGGCGCCGGGCTAGACCGGCGAGCGCGCGGGCCGCGTCCGCGCTCAGCGCGCCCCGCGTCCGGGCCCGGACGAGGAACTCCCCGTCCGCGGCCTGGGAGCAGACCCCCAGGGTCTTGAGGCTGTAGCGCTCGAGCGCGCCGAGGGCGCCGCCGCCGAGCGCGGCTGGGTCGAGGGGGAGGCCGGCGCGCTTGCTGGCGACGACGTCGCCGGGCGCGTCCCTCCCGCCGGGCCGCGCGGCGCGGTGGGCCGGCCCGTACCCGCTCAGCGGCCGGGCGAGCAGCGGCCGCGTGGCCACGACCCGCACCGGGGTCGGGACGACGCCGGTGACGAGCACGTACCCGGTCCCGCGCACCGTGCGGATCATGTCGCGGTGCGCCCCGCCCCGGACGCGGCGCCACGCCCTGACGTGCACGGCGGCGGTGCGGGCGCAGCCCGCCAAGTCGGGGCCCCAGACCGTCGCGAGCAGGGGGCGCCGCGACAGCGGCCGGCCGGCG
>JAVXWR010000246.1:0-7441 GCA_032230725.1 Actinomycetota bacterium | reverse complement strand
TCCGCGACGATCGCGCGCAGGACCGCGATGCGGCGTTCCTCGCTGTTCATCGTCGTCGGACCTCCTCCCGCCGCTCGCCCGAACCCGACTCTCCATCGTAGGCGAGACGCGGTCCCCGGGTCGGGGTGAGTGTGAGCCGGGTCGGCTCAGGTCCTCGGGGGTGCGGGTCTACCCCACCCCGACGGGGCTCGGGCGGGCCGCGAGCAGCCCTTCGACGCTGCGCACGACGACGCGGGCGGTCTCGGTGGTGTCCCGGTCGACGAACGGGTCCTCGGCGTGGCCGCGCCACCGCGCGAGGGTGGCGAGCGCCACGGCCCGCAGCTCGCCGTCGGCCACGTCCTCGTCGAGCCCGAGCCGGGCCGCCGCCGACGGGCCGTGGTCGCCGAGGAGCCGTTCGGCCTCCTCGGTGAGCTCCGCGCCCTGCCCGGCTCCGCGCCGCGCGGGCGCGGCGAGCGGGCGCCGCCGCAGCGTCGTGAGCAGGTCGAGCTCGACGATCTCGTGGGCGCCGCTGCGGGCGCGCTCCAGCTCGGCGGCCAGGGCGGTGACCGCGGCCTGGCCCGGCGCCCACGACGAGGCCGCTCGCGGCCCCCGGGGCACCGGTGACGGGCGCACGGGGGCCACGGCCGGCTCCTCGGCGCGGGCCCGGCGCACGAGGCGGTCGACGGCGAGCAGGGCCGCCCGGGCCTGGAAGACCTCGCGGCGGGCGAGGAAGCGCTCCCCGAGCAGGCCGCGCAGCTCGTCGAGGCCGCTGCGGCGGGCGAGCTCCGCGGCCAGGGCGCCCGAGTCGTCGATGCCCCGGCGCAGCAGCGAGGTCGCCAGGCGCACGCCGAAGAGCCCGAATCGGTCGAGCAGCGCGAGCCGGGTGCCCTCCGGCAGCCCCGCGGCGTCGGTCCCGTGGCCGGCGGCGACGAAACGGTCGGCGGTGAGCAGCTGCTCGTCGAGCTCGGCGCGCTCGCCGCGGGCGAGGGTGCGCAGGGCGGTGAACTCGACGCCGCGCAGCGTGCGGGCGGTCTCGGCGAGCAGGCCGGCCACCGTCGTCGTCGTGGCGCACCAGGGACGCAGGGTGGGGTCGGTGCGGTAGCGGCGCGCGACCTGGCCGGCGGCCATGACGGCGTCGAGGCGCCCGCCGCCGACCTCGTCCGCGCGCGAGAGCACCACGAGCGTGCCCGCGGCCCCGACGCCCGCCGCGACGCGGTCGCCGAAGGCCTCGAGGAACGCGACGTCGGGCTCGTGCAGGTGGCGCACGAGGTGCACGACGACGTCGGCGCCCCAGCCGCCGTGCTCGTCGTCCCCGGCGCCCTCCGGGCCGTGGCCCACCCACGGGCGCGGCCGGCCCTCGAGCGCGGCGGAGTCCACGCCCGGGGTGTCGACGAGGGTGACCTCGCGCAGGTGCTGCGAGGGCCAGTCGACGTGCAGCGCGGCGACGCGGTCGACGGCGAGCCGGTCCAGGTCGAGCACCAGCGAGCCCCGCCGGTGCAGGGCGGGCAGCTCGGCGGGCTCCTCCGGGCGGCGGCCGCCGCGGTAGACCACGGCGATGCGCGAGCTGGGCGCGTCGGCGTAGTGGGTGACCAGGCGGGTGCACTCCCCCACCCCGGTCGGCGCGATCTGCTCGCCGACCAGGGCGTTGAGCAGCGTCGACTTCCCGGACTTCACCGACCCCGCGAGCGCCACCCGCAGCGGCCCGCCGAGGCGGTGGCGGTGGGCGTCGAGGAGGGCGAGCGTGTCGGGGTCGCCCGAGAAGACCTCGGTGGCGCGGTCGAGCACCGCGTGCGCCGACGCGAGGAGCCCGCTCACGGCGCGCCCGCCCCGGCGTAGACGCGGCCGGCCGTCGAGCGAGGGGCACCATCGCTCGATCTATCCGACCGAAGGTGCCCTTCGCTCGATCCGGGGGGCGGGAGCAGCGCCACGAACGACGCCCGGCAGGTCGCCACCCGCTCGGCGAGCAGCTCGATCCGCCCGAGCTCGGCCCGCACGTCGCGCAGCCGCCGCTCGCGCATCGTCGTCGCGACCTCCTGCGCCGCCGCGGCCGCGGCCACCGCCTCGGCGACCGAGCGGGCGAGGATCTCCGCCTGCGCGGTGAAGTGGTCGCGCAGGGTGCGCTGGACGTCGCGCAGCAGGTCGCGCGAGCGCTTGCCCGCGAGGTGCAGGACCTCGTCCGCGTGCCGGCGCACCGCCTGCTTCGCCTCCGCCCGACGACGCTGCAGGGCGCGTTTGCGCTCGTCCCGGACCGTCTTGGAACCCAGCAGCACCCCGGCGCCCACCGAGAACGGGTTGATCAGCGCGAGCCCGGACAACGTCGTCACCATCCCGACCATCAGCACCCCGCCGTAGGACCCGCGCATCCCCACGACGATCCCGTTCGCGAACCCGATGCGCTCCAGGTCGGGCACCTCGATGCCGGGGACCCGTGGCAGCTCGGCCCGCACCACCATCCCGCCGGGCATGGTCTGCTCGACCGGGCTCTCCGGCTCGGGCTCGTCGCTCTCCCCGACCGGCAGTGCGCCCGGGATGCCGGGCAGCCGGCCCCGCACGTCGTCCCCGGAGAGCGCGAAGTGCTCGGCGACCCGCCCGGCCAGCCACCAGGTGCGCTCCCCGGCCCACACGAACGTCGTCGCGACCGCCTCGCCGACCTCCTCGGTCAGCCACGGCGCGAAGGTCTCCCACGAGGCCCCCGGATCGGCCGCGTCGAGGGCCTCCTCGGCGGCGCGCACCACGTGGCGCATCCGGTCGCGCAGGTCCCAGTCGATGTCCGAGACGAGGTCCGAGACGCCGTCGGCGAGGGTCTGCTGCCAGCGGGCGCTGCGCTCCTTGAGCTCGGCGGCGCGGTCGCGGGCGGTGGTGAGGTCCGCGGCCACCTCCCGGGCGCGCTCCGGGTCCTCGAGCCCGACCCGTTCCGTCTCGAGCGCCGCGCCCATCTCGGCGACGGCGTGGGCGACCTGGTCGAGCACCCCGACGGCGAGGCCCGCCCCGGCCGGGTCGGCGACCCGGTCGCGCAACCGGTCCGCGAGCGCGGGCACCCCGGACTCGGCCGCCACCGCGTCGGCGCCCGGCTCGCCGCGCTCGCGCAGCCGGCGGGCGTGTGCGTGCAGCGTCGCCGAGACCGGCAGGACCTCGACGTCGAGGCCGTGCGCGGCCAGGTGGCGGCGGTCGAGGTCGCGGACCTCGCGCCAGCGGGGGTGCAGGTCGACCTTGGTGAGGGCGACGACGACGGTGCCGCACTGCTCGGCGGCGGCCCGGATCAGGGCGATCTCGGGGGCGGTCAGCTCGCGGGAGGCGTCGCTGACGACGACGACGGCGTGCGCCTCCGGGAAGCCCGCCCGCACCGCGAGCCCGCGCGCCGAGCGGGGGCCGCTCTCGCCGGGGGTGTCGACGAGGACGAGGCCGTCGGCGGGGAGGCCCTCGGGGACGGTCACCTCGGCGGCGGTCCAGGCCGTGCCGGGATCGGCGGGCAGGTCGCCGGTGACGGCGCGGGCCAGGTCGGCCGCCCCGACGGGGCGGCGCACCTCGGCGGCGTCGGCGGGGCCGTCCCCGGACGGGGCGCCCACCAGCGTCGCGGTCGTCTCCGCACCGTGGCGCACGACGGTCGGGAGGCGGGTGGCGACGTCGTCGTGGACCGGGCAGATCGGGGTGCCGACGAGCTCACCGACCAGCGCGCTCTTGCCCTGCTTGAAGTCGCCGACGACGAGCACCCGCGCGCCGGTGTCGGCGAGCCGGTCGCGGGCGGTGGCGAGGGAGGCGGCGAGGTCGGGGCGGCCGTAGGCCGAGGCGGCGCGGACGGCCAGCGCCGTGACCGCAGCCGCCTCCTGACGGTCGGCCTCGGTCCCGCCGCCGGTCTGCGTGTTCACGTGCACCCCCGATCCCCTGTGCGCGGCGGACGGACCTCTGAGTTAGCCCGTTCGGCGGTGTGCCCGACGATAACCACGGCGGGCGGCGCGGGACACGGCACCGTGCGGCGCGGTCGGTGGAACGTCGCCGAACGGCTTTGCCGGCCCCCGACGCACGAGCAGCCGGACCCCGACGTGGTGGGGCCCGGCTGCTCGGTCGACCGTGGCAGGCGCGGCGCCACGATCGGGTCGGGGAGGTCAGTGCGCGACGACCTCGTGGGTGTGCGCCTCGTGCGCGGCGAGGACACCGGGCTCGTCGGCGGCCTCGTGGGCGGCCTCGTGGGCGAAGAGCGGGCCGGCCTCACGGCTGCCGGCGTCCGCGTCCCCGCGACCGGTGGAGGTGGCGTCGTGGGTCGAGTTGTCGGTGTTGTTGCTGTCGTGGGTGCTGGTGTCGGTCGCCGACACGGTCGTGGTCGGGTTGTGGGTCGGGGTGACGGTCGCGTCGCCGGTGCCCGAGGTGGCGTCGCCGGCACCGAACGAGGTGGCCGCCGAGTCCTGCTCGTTGCCGGTGGCCGGGGCCGTCAGGGAGACCGCACTGCCGTGGCTCGCGCCGACCGACCCGCCGACGCTGGTGGCGTCGCCCGCGCCGAAGGCCGCGGTGCCGTCGTGGTTGACCATGTTGCCCTCGCCGGCCACCGAGCCCGCGCCGGTCGCGACCGGGGCGGTGAGGTCGCCGCCGACGGCCACCGCACCGTCGCCCGAGGCGATCTGGGGGTGGGTGTCGACGGTCGTGGTGACGTCGCCGTTGGCGATGATGTGCTGGTCGAGCGCGGTCGTGAAGTTCGCGTCGTGGGAGTCGAACGAGTAGTTGTTCGTAACCCAGTTCAGGTGCGAGACGACCTTGTCGATCTCCGGCGCGTGGTGCGGGGGCACGGGGCCGGGGGTCCAGTGGTGGCCGTGGTCGTGGTCGTCGTGGTGGGTCCAGGCCGGACGGTTCCAGTCGTGGTCGGGGTCGGCCACGACCGCGGCGGTCGAGGCGGTGCCGGCGCGCAGGTCGTCGTCGTAGCGGGCGGCGACGGAGGCGGGGGCGTGGTCCATGACCAGCGGCAGCGCGTCGCGGACGTCGGCGAAGCACAGGTTGTCGAGGCCGGCGGCCGCGAGGGTGCCCTGCGGGTCGGTGGCGAAGGCGGCCTGGGCGTTCGGGTCGCGCAGCAGGTCGAGCAGGAACTGCAGGATGGTGCGGGCCTCGGTGACGGGCATGGTGGCTCCTCTGGAAGCGTCTTCTCGGCGTCCCGGAGCAGTGGGCTCCGGCGTTGGGGTGAACGTTAAGGAGACCGATCGGCCCTGCCATCGGTGTTTCCCCCGCGACCCTGCGGCCGCGGGGAGGGGGATCCGACCACCCCCACGCGGCCGGGCCCGAGGGTCGCCCGCACCGCGCCCGGAGGGCAGCCCCGCAGCCGCGTCGACGGGTGGGCCGCTCCCGATCACGAATTCCGAGAAACGCGCTGGAGGTAATGCACTCACCCATTACGAGTATCGACACCCACGTGGGTGAATCTGCTCAATCTGCCTGCCTAATACTCCGAATAGCTCAGTACGTTCGACTTGACTGCGCGCTGATTCCTGTGCGGTCAGCTGGGTGATGAGGGGAGCACGGTGGGTTACGACCTCGGCATCGACCTGGGAGGCACGACCGTCGTCGCAGCGGTGCTGCGCGAGGGGGCCCACCGGGCCGAGCCCGTCCCGCTCGGCGTCGCCGGCGCGGTGACCCTCCCCGCGACCGCGCACCGCGGGAGCGACGGCACGGTGCGCACCGGCGAGGAGGCCGAGCAGTGGGCCGCCCGGGAGCCCGACGGCGTCGTCCGGGACGTGACCTCCCGCCTCGGCGACGACGTGCCCCTCGTCGTCGGGGGCGAGCCCTGGCGTGCCGATGACGTCGCCGCCGAGATCGTCCTCGCCGCCGTCCGGCGGGTCGCCGGACGCGAGGGCGGGCCCGCACGCGCCCTCGCCGTCACGCACCCGGCCGGGTGGGGCCTGCACCGCGAGCGGACGCTGCGCCGCGCCCTCGTGCGCGTCGGCCTGGGCCACGCGACGCTGATCGCGGAGACCCGCGCCGCCGCCCTCGCCGGGTCGCGCGGGACCGTCGCCGGCGTCTACGACCTCGGCGGCCGCAGCTTCCGCGCCGCCGTCGTCCGCCGGGACGCGACCGGGGGCGTGGAGGTGCTCGCGGACTCCGGGACGCCGGACCGTGCGGGCGGCACCGACGTCGACGCGGCCGTCCTCGCGCTGGTCCGCGAACAGCTCGGCGACGACCTCGAGTCCGCGCGGGACGAGCTCGGCGAGGACGAGGCCCGGCTCGCGCTGGCCGGCCTGCGCGACGCCGCGCACACCGCCAAGGAGCAGCTCTCCGCCGACACCGAGGCCCACGTCGCGGTGGCGCTGGGCACGCTGCGGACCACGGTCCGGATCACCCGCGCCGACCTCGAGGCCCGGATCACGCCGTTGGTGGCCGCGACCGTCGAGTCGTTCGGGAGCACCGTCGAGGCGGCCGGGACGCCCCTCGACGACGTGGTGCTCGTCGGCGGCTCCGCCCGGATCCCGCTGGTCGCCCGTCTGCTCGCCGAGGAGCTCGGGCGTCCTGTGCATCCGGACGCCGACCCGGTGACGGTCGTCGCCCAGGGCGCCGCCCTCGCCGCTGCGCAGCACGCATCGGCGCGCCGGCGTGCCGCGACGGCGGAAGTCCCCGACCACGCCGTGCCGTCCTCGCACGGCGTCGCGGGCGCCGTCCCGACGGGGGTCGTGCCCTCGGCCCGGCCCGCCGTGGGCGACCGGGTCCTGACGGGTGCCGCGGGTGCCTTCGCGGCCGGGGCGCGGCACCGTGCGCCGGAGCGGGACCTGGCGGCGGCCAGCGCGGGTACCGCCGCCACCGCGGCGATGACCGCGGCCGTGGCGACCGGGGTGAGCGCGGCGGCCGACCGTCGTCACGCGGCCGCGACCACGGGGACCTCGGAGGTCGACCACGAGGCCTCCGACGGGATGACCGCCACCCCGGGCCGCACCGCCACGGCCCTGCTGGAGCGGCCGCGGTCGTTCGCCGACGACGTCCCCCGTCCCCCGGTGACCACCGCGGACGCCCCCATCGGTCCGCCCGCGCCCGGAGCGCTGCGGCGCTACCGGACCTGGATCGTCGCGGGTGTCACCGTGCTCGTGCTGGGCGCGGCCGCGGCGACGGTGCCGATCCCCGGCCTGACCGCCGCCCGCAGCACGGAGACCCCGACGCCACCGCCGACCAGCACCCCGGCCCCGTCCGCGAGCCCGGCCCCGACGCCCGCCGCGCCCCCGCCGCCCGCGCCGAGCACGACGCCGAGCGCCGCCGCGCCCGCCACGGACAGCGGGTCCTCCGGGGACGCGAGCTCCTCCTCCGGCGGCGGATCGTCCACCGGGTCCTCCTCCGGCACCGGCCCCTCCTCCGGCACCGGCTCCGCCGCGGCCGGGCGGCACTCGAGCGCCGCCCGCCCGAGCGCCACCCGCTCGACCCGCTCGCCCGCCGCCCCCGCCCCAGCCCCCGCCGCGGTGGCGCCCGCGGCACCCGCCCCGGCGTCGCCGCCCGTCGTCGC
>JAVXWR010000244.1:0-2796 GCA_032230725.1 Actinomycetota bacterium | reverse complement strand
GTGGCCAAGATCCTCGAGAACATGGAGATCGGCCACAACGTCATGCACGGCGAGTGGGACTGGATGAACGATCCGGAGATCCACTCGTCGACGTGGGAGTGGGACAACGTCTGCCCCGCCGACCAGTGGAAGCACTCCCACAACTACCTGCACCACACCTATACGAACGTGATCGGCAAGGACAAGGACGTCGGGTACGAGATCCTCCGGGTCCGCTCCGACCAGCCGTGGCACCCCTACTACCTGGTCCAGCCCGTGGTGAACACGCTGCTGATGCTGGCCTTCGAGTACGGCGTGAGCCTGCACGACCTCGACATCGAGGGCCTGCGCAAGGCCCAGCTCGAGGACCCCGACGAGTTCAAGCGCAAGCTCGTCGCCATCGGGCGCAAGCAGGCCCGCCAGATCGGCAAGGACTACGTCCTCTTCCCGGCGCTGACCGGGCCGAACTTCGTGCCCACGGCCACGGCGAACTTCACGGCCAACGTCATCCGTAACATCTGGTCGTACGCGATCATCTTCTGCGGGCACTTCCCCGACGGGGCCGAGGTGTTCACCGAGGAGGAGCTGGAGAACGAGACGCAGGGCGAGTGGTACCTGCGCCAGCTGCTCGGGTCGGCCAACTTCACCGGCGGCCGGCTGATGCACATCATGTCCGGCTCGCTCGGCTACCAGATCGAGCACCACCTGTACCCGGACCTGTGCTCGAACCGGTACCCCGAGATCGCGGAGCGGGTCCGGGCGCTGTGCGAGAAGTACGAGCTGCCCTACACCACGGGGCCGTTCCCGCGGCAGTTCTGGCAGGCCACGCGCTCGATCTGGCGGCTCTCGCTCCCGGCGAAGAAGCTCCGGGAGGCGAACATGCGCCGGCAGGACCGTGGACTGCCCCGCAGCCGGGGAGCGGTGAACTCGACCGGCTCGGACTCGCCGGACACCCCGCAGACGCCGCCGGTCCCGGCGAACACGCCGGGGCTGCCGGGCGACACCGGCCAGGCCACCTGACGCCTCGGCCACACCATGCCCCCGAGGCCGGGGTGCATGGTTACCGTCGGGAGCCGTGACGGCACGCCCGCCGACCGACGCGACCGGGCCCGCGGCACCGCCCGCGGGCCCGTCGTCGCGCGCGGACGACCAGGCCGCCGAGGCGCCCCGGGACGTCGCGTTCCGAACCAAGGCGATCGCCGGCGTGCTGATCGTCGTGGCGAACCTCGTCGGCGCGGGGCTGCTCGTCGGGCTCGCCGCGTGGGTGCTCCCGTTCCGGGTCCTCGTCGCCGACCAGGCCGACGCGCTGAGTGTCAACCTCGTGCTGTTCGGGGTCTACGCCCCGCTCGGCGCGGTGATGGCGTTCGCGGTCGGCTGGTCGTGGATGCGGATCCCCGATCCGCCGGGCCCGGGGGCGACCGAGGCCGACCGGGACCGGCACCGCGTCCGGGCGCGCCGCGAGGTGCTGCGGGGGCCGTTGCGCCTCGCGGTGGTCCAGGCGGTGCCGTGGGTGGTCGGCGTGCTGCTGTTCGCGGTGGTCGACGCCCGCTGGTCGGCCACGCTCGCCGTCGCCGTCGCCTGCATGATCGCCCTGGGTGGGATCACGACCGTCACCGTCGCCTACCGGCTCACCGAGCTCGTCCTGCGCCGCGAGGTCGCGCGGGTGTTCGTGCTCCAGCCACCCAGCGGGAACGGCCTGCCCGGCGTCGCGCTGCGCTCGCTCGGCACCTGGGTGATGGGCACCGGCGTCCCGCTGCTCGGCCTCGTCATCGCCGCGGGGACCTCGCTGGTCTACTCGAAGTACTTCACCGTGGACCGGCTCGGTCTCGTCACGCTCGTGCTCGCGCTGCTGGCGCTCGCCGTCGGGTTCCTCGTCACCGCGCTGACCTCCACGTCGCTGGCCGCCTCGGTGCTCGCGGTCCGCCGCGCCCTGCGCCGCGTCGAGGACGGCGACCTCGACGTCACCGTGGAGGTCACGGACACCACCGAGCTCGGCCTGCTGCAGTCGGGCTTCAACACGATGGTCGCCGGGCTGCGGGAGCGGGACCACGTGCGCGAGCTGTTCGGCCGGCAGGTGGGCGAGGACGTCGCCGCGGCCGCCGTGGCGGGCCGCGGCTACGACGACGGCCAGGGCGGTGCCGTGCGCGACGTGGCGGTGCTGTTTGTCGACCTCGTCGGGTCGACCCACCTGGCCGCCACCAGTCCGCCGACCGAGGTCATGGCCCGGCTGAACCAGTTCTTCGCCGAGGTCGTCGACGTCGTCGAGGGCCACGGCGGGTGGATCAACAAGTTCGAGGGCGACGCCGCGCTCGCCGTCTTCGGTGCGCCGACCGACCAGGACGACGCGGCCGGCGCCGCCCTCGCTGCCGCCCGCGTCCTCGCCGACCGGCTCGAGCACGCGGTCGCGATCCCCGCCGGGATCGGGGTCTCGGCCGGCGAGGCGGTCGCGGGCAACGTCGGCGTCGCGCGACGCTACGAGTACACCGTCATCGGGGATCCGGTGAACGAGGCGGCCCGGCTCTGCGACCTCGCCAAGGGGATTCCCGGGCGGGTCGCGGTCTCGGGGGCCGCGCTGGAGCGGGCCGCGCACGCCGAGGCGGCGCGGTGGACCGTCATCGGGACCCGGCGACTGCGGGGGCGCGAGGCCGACACCGAGCTCGCGGTGCCATCGGACCACGGAGCCCACGCCGCCGACGCCGTCGACGCCGTCGACGAGGAGGACACGGTGCACGAGCCCGAAAGGGCCCGGTCGGGCATCACGCGCGGTTAGGGTGCGCGCTCGTGACGAGTGCGGGGGCGACACCGTCGGGTCGGCGC
>JAVXWR010000910.1:0-3040 GCA_032230725.1 Actinomycetota bacterium | reverse complement strand
AATGTCGTCGCGAACATGTCGAACAGGGACCCAAAATTCGGATCCTTTTCGGCCACCTTGAACACGGCTGCCCCGCCATGGCCGTGCAGCGGCTTCATGACGATCTCGCCGTGCTCTCGGCGGAACCGTTCGATCGCCGGCTTGTCTCGGGTGATGAGCGTGGCCGGCATAAGCTGGGGGAACTGCATCACGAACAGTTTTTCCGGCGCATTGCGTACGCTTGCCGGGTCGTTGACGACCAGGGTCGATGGCTGAACGTGCTCGAGGAAGTGCGTGGCCGTGATGTAGGCAAGATCAAAAGGCGGGTCTTGCCGCAACAGCACGACGTCCATCTCCGACAGATCGGTGAGCGCGGGAGCACCGAGCTTGTAATGATCGCCTTCCTTGTCGCGCACCTCGATCGACGCGAGGTCGGCCACCACCTTGCGGTCCCCCAGCGACATGCGATCGGGCGTATAATAATGCAGGCGGTGCCCTCGCGCCTGGGCAGCGAGCATCAGCGCAAACGTCGAGTCGCCGGCAATTTTGATCTTCTCGATCGGATCCATCTGCACGGCGACTTTGAGCATGCGACCTTGTCATCCCTTCGCAATTTCCGAGCGGCGCGACCTTGCGCAGGTGAATCCGAGGCGTCAACTCGGTAGCGTTGATGGCCCGTTAACCCGGCATGAAGGTGCACGGGCTACGATCGCGGCCTTGAGTTGGTGATCACACGTATGCGCGGCTTTTCGATCGGCGGCAGTCTCGTCTTGAGACAGTTCCTCTTCATGGTGGCTTTCGTCGCCTTGGGAGGCTCCGCTTATTTCGTGGCGGCGGACGTCGCCGAGACGGCCCGCAACGCGGCCTTGGCGGGTTCCGCGGCCGAGATGGCTCGCCTTTCGGCAAGCGCCAGCCTGCTCGCTGACCGGCTCTCCGGGCTCATTCTGGTCGGTACCGGCCTCTGCTCTCTTTTGATCGTGGCGGTTTCCATGCCGCTCATCCACCGCAACCTCGCTTTGCCCATCCAAAGCCTGGCTCAAAAAATGGGCGAACTGGCCGAGGGAAATACCTCGATCGAGATCGCCGAGACGACGCGTCGCGACGAGATCGGCGCGATTGCCCGTGGCCTGAACGTACTGCGCGATGCCGTGCGTCACAACAATGCGCTCGTCCAAGAGCTGAAGGCACGCGACGACCGCGAAGCTCGGCTCGTGCGAGAGGCGGCCATTCGCGCCAAGGTGGAGGAACTTGCGTCCGAACTGGCTGGGACGACCTCTCGACTGGGCACGATGACCAAACAGATGGCGCAACGGTCCGAGTCGATGATCGTCGCCGCGCGCAAGGCGCAAGAAGGGTCCTCCCTGGCGAAGACCGCCTCGTTCGATGCTTCTTCGAACGTGTCATCCGTCGCCACCGCCTCCGAGCAGCTCCTCGAGTCGATCGAGGAGATCAGCCGGCAGGTCGTCGAATCGACCGCCGTCGTGAAGCGCGCCGTGGCGGAAACGCAGGAATCAAGCGCCGGCATGGCTCGGCTCTCGACTGCCGCGCGGCGGGTGGGCGACGTGGTGGATCTGATCTCGCGCATTGCCGCGCAGACCAATCTGCTCGCCTTGAACGCGACGATCGAGGCGGCACGGGCGGGCGAGGCCGGCCGCGGCTTCGCCGTTGTCGCCCAGGAAGTGAAGACGCTTGCGACGCAGACTGCACGTGCCACCCAGGAGATCGCCGAACAGATCGCCGAAATGCAGGCGGCCACCAACCTCTCGGTGGCTGCCATCGATGCGATCAAACAGAAGATCGGCGAGGTCGAGCAGATCTCTTCCATTATCGCCTCCGCGGTGCACGAACAGGGCGCCTCGACCCACGAAATCGCCCGGAACGTTCGCTCAGCCGCCTCAGGCGCGACAGCGATGACCACGCATGTGGAGAAGGTTGCCGACGCCGTCGCTGTTACCGGAGACAGTGTCGAGGCGGTTGTCAGTCTGGCCCATGAGCTCGATGAGCTCGCGAGCCGCTTGCGCACTACCGCCAGCGACTTTGCCGAGAGCCTCGCCACTGCGGCCTGAACGCCGCGGTCCCGACGGAGCCGCACAGCCTTTCAGGGCGACTTGCGCCCCACCGGTTGAACCAGGGATTCGATCTCCTCCTCCCCCGGCTCCGAGGCCCCCGTCGGCTCGACCGCGATTGCGCGTTGTTTGCGCCGGGCGACGCCGCTCAGCAAAGCGTAGAGGAGGGCACCCATCAGCGCCAGGAACGGCAGCACGTTGATCAGCGCCTGAAAAGCGTCGGTGAAGAACAGCGCCGCAATCAGCGACCCCGCCAACCCGCCGCCGATCTGCAGGAACCCCATCAAGGCGCTGGCAGCCCCTGCGTGGCTTCCGGCATTGGCGAGCGCGCCCGTCGTCGCCCCGGGGACAATCCAGGCCGCGCCGAAGGCCCAGAGCGCGGTCGGTCCGATGATCGCGGCGAGACCTGGCGGAAAAATCCGAAGCCCAATTGCAAGAGCAAGCCCTGCAGCGACAAAGATGGCAATGCCAAACGGGATCAGCCGGGTGGCTTCGTAGCGCCGCAGCAATTGCATCGTCACCAGGTTCCCGAATGCATAGGCCGCCGTTTGCGTCAGCGTAGCGAGCCCGTACTGGGTCGGGCTTAAACCGACCATCCCGATCAGGACGAAAGGCAGCAGGGCGGGGAGCGTGTAGAGGCCGCCAAAGGCGAACGAAAGGATGAGACTGAAACGCATGAACTCGTTGTCGCGCGTGAGGGCCCCATAACTGCGCAGGATGTTGCCGGGCCGGGCCGCCGCCGGATTGATGTTCGGGTTTGTCTCGGAGATCGCGAACATGGTGGCGGCGACCACGACCAGCCCGTAGACGACCATCAGCACGAAGATCGAGTGCCAGCCGAGCGTCCGCAGCAAAAGCGCCCCGAGACTTGGTGAGACGGCCGGCCCAATGGCGAACATGAGCCCGATGAGATTCATGATGCGGGCAGAGGCTTGCCCGGTGAACTGATCCCGCACCACGGCCCGCGACGTCGCCACACCCGCCGCAGCGCCGAT